>CAWUKA010000007.1:0-37934 GCA_963922965.1 uncultured Gammaproteobacteria bacterium
TATTTTCTTTGGCGACTCGTAAAACGCCGGTCATCACCCCTTTGGCGAGATGCGAGTTATCTTTCAGAGCGGCTGAAAACAGGTTACGGAAAAACGAAATGGCTTCTTGGTAATAGCCACTGCTGTACGCCTGCAAAATGGGTGCATCGTATTCGTCAATCAGCAGCACCACCGCTTTGCCGTAATAAATGTAAAGGTATTCGGTGAGATTTCGCAGTGCATTGGTCAACTGGGTTTCTGATGCTTCATCGGCCATAATTTTCTTGATGTATTGCTGCTTATCACTATCAATTTTATTGGAATAAAGCTGTGGTCGAAATTCTTGATACAAGTCTGCCATCACCATCCCGATCGCTTCCAAGCATTTAGCAAAGGTGTCCCGTTTAATATCTTTCAAGCTGATCGAAATAACCGGGTATTGGCCTTGATGGGTTTGAATGGTTTGCGGATGATGTTGGATGCTCAGGCTATCGAACAGCGTCTTGGTCGGCTTGCCATTAACCTCAGCACTCAAAAAGTGCTCGAGCATGGAGAGGTTCATGGTTTTACCAAAGCGGCGCGGACGAGTCAGGACGATGACATCAGCACTATCGTTGATGACTTCACGGATCAGCAGTGACTTATCGACGTAAAGATAGGGCTGCCCATCATCTGAACGATGCTCAATTAATTTTCTAAAATTGCTGACGCTAATCGGTACTAACATCTGATTTGTCTCCACCTTGAGAAAAATACTATTCCGATAATAACATTGATGGAGAGAGAACCCTAGCTCAGACTGGCGCTTTTACAGTAAGCCATCCAGCTGGGTATGGTGTTGGAGGCACTTCCCCGACTCGTGCTCGATGTTAGGTAAATACCCGCAGCAGATGTGTGCTGTCGCATGCTCTCATCAACAGGCATCGACTATGTCTATCAATACGCTTTAGTAAATCGAACAGACTGTTTTGCCAGCGTATTGCGAGCATTTGAGCGTAGCGAGAATGCGCGGCAACCCAGCAACTCAACTCACTAGGAATCACTAAGCCTAGCTTGAATCATTGCTATTAATTGAAATGATGTCTCAAACAAAATTCATCTATCTCAGCCTACCGCGACCGACTTAGTCGCGCGGCAGTCCAGCAAATGCAATCACCACGAGCACTGATGCGAATGAATCACCGCTGTTGATTGAAATGATGGTCCAAGCGAACTTCAAGCGACTGTGCTTGTTTGCATAGAACTGGGCTGCTTCGGGACTGATGTCCCTCGCAGTGGGCTGAGGTGGGTGGTGAGTTCAGGAATCAGTACGGATTTGTCAGCAAGTAAAAAACCCTCGTCAGCTTCAGCGCGATATTCAAGCAACTTTCCGAAATTGGAAACATCAATCGGTACTTGCGTATGACTTGTATCCGTCGGTCAAATTTTAGTGTTGAATTATAGTACTGAACAGGGTGAGTGGTATCTGTTTTGACAGCTTAAATTAAGTTCATGACGAGTTAAGAATGATGTTCGATCTCGTTGTCATGGTAAATCCAATCAATGCAAGCAAAATAGCTCAAATTGTGAGTGTCTGTTCAGAATTGGTTTGATTTTTCAATTGATCGCATTGTCAGTTTATTCAGAAATTGGCATAATTTTTTTGGTTTGCGATGCTCATTGAGCGCTTTATGTTTTGCAAGCGTCGTATTTTCAGCTTTTTTGTCTATGAGAGGTATGATGAACAAATTGATTTATCATTGGCTAATCGTGCTTTTACTTGGCTGTTGGCTACTACCGGTATCAGCTGCACAGCTAAAAACAGAAGTTGATCGTAGTGTGATTAATGAAGGCGAAACTTTTAATTTAATCTTATCGCTGTCGGGTAAAGTTGGTTTGCTGACGCCAAACATTTTGCCTTTGCAAAACGATTACAAGGTGCTTGGTACTAGTAAAAGCAGTCAAATGTCTGTTGTCAATGGGCAGCGTAATACTGAGTCAAGATGGGTAATCACGTTGATGGCAAAAAAAACAGGTGCACTATCATTACCGACGATTCAGCTTGGTAGTTATAAAAGTAAGCCCTTGCAAATAAAAGTGCTGCCAGCTGATAAATCTTATACCGATCATAATCAAGGTGATGTTTTTCTTGAAGCTAAGCTTGAAACACCTACTCCATATGTTCAGAGTCAGGCTGTTTACACAGTGCGGCTCTATTTTGCCGTCGGTTTAGTGAGTGGTGCGCTATCTGACCCAACAGTGGATAATGCTTTGATTACTCGTCTTGGCAAAGATGCAAATTATCACACTGATCGTAATGGTCGTTATTATCAAGTTATCGAACGACGTTACGCTATCTTTCCACAACAGAGTGGCACTATTGAGATTAATCCTCCAGTTTTTACTGGTGTGATTCAAGATGAAAATAATTCATTTGGTTATGATCATTTTTTTGGTCCAACTGGTCGCTCTATCAAATTGCTAGCCCCTGTCAGCACTTTACACGTTAAGCCAAAACCAAATAGTGCCGCCACTGAGTGGTGGTTGCCCGCCGATGAGATGAGTATTGCTGAGGAGTGGTCGCAGAGCCCTGTCGAGTTTCGCGTCGGTGAACCGATAACGCGCACAATTAAGTTGCGTGCCAAAGGCTTAATGGCTGCACAATTGCCTGAGATTAGCTTAAAAAATCTTGCCGATATGAAGGTTTATCCAGATAAACCAAAACTTAGTAATCTATTTGATGGTAACACTCTAGTTGGTGAGCGTATTGATAAAGTGGCGTTGATACCAACCCGCGAAGGCTATTTCACATTGCCTGCGATCAGAGTTAAATGGTGGAATATCAGTAAAAATCGCTTTGAAATAATGTTATTAAAGCAGGAGACGCTGCGTATTTTGCCAGCCGTGCATGCTACGAATGAGGTAAGTCAGCCTGTGTTGAAATCATCAGCTGCATTACCGCCTGCGGTTATGCAAGCTCCGTTAGCCAGTCAAGATATGCTAACTCGTCAATTTGGTCGTTACGGCTTATTTGCAACAGGGATCACGCTGTTATTATGGTTTTTCACCTTGTTTTTTTACATGCGCCAACAATTAGACCAAAAATTTTCTGAGCAATCTGGGGATTTAGTTGATGCAAATCGTAAACATGGTTTGGCTAAAGCCAACAAGCGTTTAAGGCAAGCCTGTCATCAGCATCAGCCGATCGCCGCAAAGCAAGCGCTGTTGCATTGGGCGCAACGACAGTGGCCAGATCGGCGCTTAATTAATTTGTCGCAAATAACAAACCAGATCGACTTTGAGCCGCTTCAACTTGAGTTGGAATTATTAGATCAGGTATTGTACGCGGAAGATAGCATGCCTTGGGATGGGGTGAAATTATATAGAGCTGTGCAAGCCTATTTAAAACAACGACCGAAGCGCAAACCGCGGCGTAAGATAAAGTCGCTGATTCCGACATTAAATCCGAGCTAGGCTTAATTGTCCTGCTGTCGTAGGTTAGTCAGTTTTTTATGATGGTCATTTTGTTCAGCATTAGTGTCATCATCTTGTGAAAAAATTTCTTCACGAAAAATTGGCACGTCATTTGGCGCATCAATGCCTATTCGGACCTGGTTGCCTTGTACCCTGAGGATGGTTGCTGTTATCCTGCCATCCTTTCCAATCACTAAGCTTTCGCCCACACGTCTTGTTAGCACTAGCATGCTGTACTCCTTGTTAACTTATCACGCTGTTTTTATTAATAATTCCATTTTTTGTTTCTAAATCAACCTATTGCTGCTTTGTTCGCTCAGGCTTTGGCTCATCTGATTTGACTAGCTTCCTATAAGTAAAGCATCTGATCAAAAATAAGTCAATGTTTTCTCAGCGGTCTCTGAAAAAATGGCTACCAGCGGTTTCCGCTATTAAGCAATCACTGAAATGGCGTGTTGAAGTTCAGATTTTGACTTAAAATCAAGCTACTAAAATAAAACCACCTTTGTTGATGTTGGCGGTTAGTTACTCTACACTGATAAGTGGGTATGACACTTGTTAACTTGATTGATTTTTTTATTATTTTTTAAATAGTTATGTTGATTGATCAGCTTGTTATAAAACAACTTTGAAACAAGCTATTCAATTATAAGTTAATTCGACTGTAGTTGATTTCCGTCAGCTATAATTGTTATAGCGTTGCAAGGTCGATATATCATTCGTTACGGAGTTAGGGAACATGGCAGGTGCTGCTCAGCAACAAGGCGGTGGTGCAGATAATTCGTTATCAGCATTATGGTTGACGGTTCTCTTGTTTGTTACCTTGGGCGCAGTTTGGTACTTTTTTCACACTGAGCTGGTCACATTTTGGTTTAATATTAAACTTGTCGAGTTAAACTTTATCGATCTTTTCACTGATAATGCTGACGATATTAAAGATTGGATTCATGATATCGACCCAAGCAGTGTGAGCTTTAAGGAGGTGACAGAGGTCAGTCGTGAGGTGGGTTACTATTTGATGTATCCTGCTGCTGGCACACTCGGTATTTTTGCTTTTCTATCTTATCTCAACAATGCAAAAACGCGTTTTACTCGTAACTTTGATATGAATTCGAAAGCTAGTTACGAAATGAAAAATTGGCCGCAAATCACCCCTGTGGTTAAACTCGACTTAGTTTCAGAGCATGTCGAGAAGGGAAAATGGGCAATGGCGGCTACGCCGATGCAGTTTGCAGTTAAGCATGATTTATTAGAAGATATCGAGCAAATTGCGAATAACGATTATGCTCGTAAGATGCGTTCTGTTGCTAGTGTCAATCGTGGCCGGGCAAAGAAAGTATTTGCATTGCAGCTTGGTAAACAATGGCAGGGTGTACAAAAACTTCCGCCGCACGTGAAGGCGCTATTTGCTGTGTTTGCTGCAAAAGCCAATCGGGATCGCGATGGTTGCACTAATCTACTTGATCAAATTTCAGCATCAACATTTACAGGTAAGTATGACTTTTCTGGTACCGAGCGCTTATTGATAAAACATATTCGAGTGCCAAGTATTATGAAAATAATGCAGCATCATGCTTATGTCTACACAGTGATGGCATCGATGTTAGAGCATGCTAGAGATGATGGCGTTATGGCGTCAAGTGATTTTCTTTGGTTAAAGCCACTTGATCGGCGGCTCTGGTTTGTATTAAACGGTGTTGGCCGTTGCACAGCAGCTTGTGATATCGCTGGTATTTATGCCCATTGGTTGGCTGAAAAAGAGTTGGGTTATCCATTGCGTGTGCCTGTCGTTGATGAGGCTGTTGTTGGTTTAGAGTATGCGATTTCAATGCAAATATACTTGCCCGACGACTACAAGAAAGAAGAGAAAAAATAATGTTACGTGGCTTAGATCAAAGGCATGAACAAAATCCTGAAGAGTTGTTGCGTGATACCCGCACTCTTGGCCAACGTATTGTTGATTTTTATAAAAATCCACTTTATGTCTGTATCCTGCTGGCTTTGGTTGCCGCCAGCCTAGTTCTTTTTCCAGAAGTATTTGATGTCATTTTTCTATTTGGTATATTTTCTTTTGTTTATGGTTACACACGAAAATCTACTTTGCCTTTCCGGATGCCGATGGGCTCCGGGGTATCAGATTACAATGATCCCAAGCCTGGCTCGAATAAGCCGAATGAGGCGAGAGGTATTTGTTACTTTGGCAATGAACGTGATGCCAGCAACGGTGAGCTCTGGTTTAATAATGATGATATGCGTACTCACGCCTTGATTTTTGGTTCTACTGGTAGTGGTAAAACAGAAGCACTAGTTTCGGTTTCTTTTAATGCTTTAACTATGGGTAGCGGTTTTATCTACGTTGACGGTAAGGGCGATAATTCACTATTTGCCAAGGTCTTTTCAATGGTTCGGCGGATGGGCCGAGAAGATGATATGTTGTTGATCAACTTCATGACTGGTGCGCGTGATGTTGTTGGCCCACAAGAGACCCGGCTATCCAATACTCTGAATCCTTTTTCTAGCGGTTCCTCTAGTATGTTATCTCAGCTTGTCGTCAGTCTGATGGATTCAGGTAGTAGTTCTGGCGATGGTGATATGTGGAAAGGCCGCGCGATAGCCTTTGTTGAAGCATTGATGAAGGTTTTGGTGTATGCGCGTGATGAGGGTTATCTTCTATTAGATGCAAATAGTATTCGTAATTATTTTGTCTTGGATCGGGTTGAGCCGATGGCGATTGATAAAGCGCTCATTCGCGATGACCAGGAAGCAATTAGCTTAGAGGGGGCTCCACCATCAATCCTTGAGCCGATAAAGAATTATGTCATCAACTTGCCTGGCTATGATAAGTCAAAGAAAGGTAAGCAAAGTTCCCAAGTCTTGGAGCAACATGGTTTTATTACAATGCAGTTGACACGTGTCTTTAGTTCGTTAGCTGATACATATGGTCATATCATGCGGCACAATCTTGCCGAGGTTGATATGAAAGACGTTGTCCTCAATCGTCGTGTACTGGTGGTATTGCTGCCCGCAATGGAGAAGTCACCGGAAGAATTAGCAAACTTGGGTAAAATTATTGTTGCAACATTAAAATCGATGATGGCTGCAGGCTTGGGTGATGAGGTTGAGGGTGATTATCGTGATGTTATCGAGCGCAAACCCACCAATGCTAAATCCCCTTTCCTGTGTGTCTTGGATGAATATGGTTATTATGCCGTGCCAGGTTTTGCCGTGGTCCCGGCCCAGGCACGTTCACTCGGGTTTTCTGCAATTTTTGCTGGGCAGGATTTGCCAGCATTCCAAAAAGCGTCGAAAGAGGAGGCAGCTTCCATCGGTGCAAATACTAATATCAAGATCTGCATGAAGCTGGAAGATCCAGTAGAAACTTGGGATTTCTTCCAAAAGACTGCTGGTGAATCGTTTGTAACGAAAGTCGATAGCTTTCAAACTGATTCAAATAGCATGATGAACAATTATCATGATGCTCGTAGCGCATCAACTGAAAAGCGAGCGCGTATTGATTTACTTGACTTAAAAGATCAGCGTGAAGGCGAAGCACACATCTTTTTCAAGTCGCGAATCATTCGTTCGAAGTTCTTTTACGCAAACCCGAAACCAGTTAAATATATGCGTTTAAATCAGTTCCTTAAGGTTGAGCCACCGACTAACAAAGTGTTGGCAACCTTAGCGCAACGTCTGCAAGCATTTGATGTCATCATTACTCAGCAAGATTTCACTTACCCGCAACCCGCGCAAAGCGATGATATCGATAATTTGGTTAAACGTTATCGTGACAAAAAACTCGGTGCTGGTCCAATTGAGGCTGCGGTGTCCATTTTGATTGGCTATCACGAGCAGGATGATGGCCGGGGTACGATAAGTGCAGCGACTATTCAGGATGATCCTATCCCAGAAGATGAAATTAATATCTTTAAAACTATGATGAGTACTGAGTTTAGTGCCGAGCCACAACCCGTGGCGCTTCTCTATAAGCCTACCGTGCGTGAACAAGTCGCAATTGTAGAGCGTTACTCCGATAATAATGAGCAACAATCATTCGAAATAGCGAAAGAAATAGCAAATGACATGGCTATTGCGACTAAATATCCGCCAGAAGTCGTGCAACGTGAAGCTGAAAGTGTCGCCGATATGATCAATTTATTGGTCTCCAGTATTGAGACTGTCAAAGCGCAAGCTAAGACAGATAAAGAAAAAACCAAGTAATGGTTTAAAGAGCGTTTAACTGATCAACCAATCCTTATTATTTAATATTTGCTGTTGAAAGCTTAAACGATAATGCCATTATATCCCATTGTTCGGTTGACCTTTTTTTTCAAAAAAAAATCATATCAGCTATATTAAAAGATACAAAACAACTGAATGGTGCTTTTTGTCGTGATCTTTTACAAAAAAATAACAACAAATTTTTCATCATTACTTAATCAAGTCGATTCGGTGCTGTTCATATTGAATCAAGTTAAGTCATTTGGTTTAATGAAGGCAGTTTTAAAGAATGCGTATCTGTGTGATAATTTGTCTAATAGCCGTATCAATACTCAGGCCGCCACTAAGGGTTCCTTCATGTACAAACGCGCTGTCCAGCGTCTCGCACGATTCATCATACCTTTTCTGCTGCTAGCAACGGCAACTGCTTGTCAACATTTTCAGCAGGAGGCAGGTTTAGTGCCAAATGAAGCTGCTAAAGGTATGACGGTAGGCGCCCTAATTGGTGGCGTTGTTGCCGGAACAACTGCCAGTGGTACAGTGGTGCCGTTAGCTGTGGTTGCCTCAGGCTGGGCAGGTGCCGAACTCGGCGCCAACTATGAAGAACAACTGACTGCTGATGACCAACTATCGTTAAAAGGCGTCAAATTTCTGCAGAAAGGCGACAAACATAAAATCATTATTTTGACTGACCGCTTTTTCTATCCAGGTACCCCAGTTATTCGAGCAGGCGCTTATCAAGTCTTGGATGGTATTGAACAGTATATTGCTGGGTATGCTCAGATAGCAGTCAAGGTTGCCGGCTATACTGATAATCAAGGTGACGTTGAAATGAATACTTCATTGTCACGTGCCCAAGCCCAGCATATTGTTGATTATTTTTATCAACAGCATATCGATACACGGCTAATTTATGCGGTTGGTTATGGTGGTAGTCGGCCTATCGCAAGCAACGATTCTGAGTTTACTCGGCCATATAACCGGCGCTTGGAAATTACATTTGAAGAAACTCATGATTATTTGTAAAGCATAGGGTGATGTTGTATGCCAGATAGAGAAGTGCAAACAGCTAAATTGAAGTCTAACTTTTATCGAGACAACTATCGTCGTGTGATTGCTATTTTGATTATTTTTTTGATGGCTAATGTGTTGCTCGTTATCGGATTAGTTTATGTTGCGTTACGCCCACAGCAAACTAACTATTATGCAACGATGAATGATGGTTCCGTTATGCAAATGTATCCATTGAGCGAACCTAATTTACCACAGTCGGCTATTTTAGAGTGGGGAAATCAAGCCGCCATTGCTGCCTACACATTAGATTTTAGAAATTATGTGAAGCAGTTTACAGCAGTGAGGCCTTATTTTTCCGATGAGGGTTGGGAAGCTTTTCGTGCCGGGGTAAAAAAAAACGTTATTCCCAAGTTGACTGAAAATCAGCTGCGTGCAACAGCGGTCGCACGTCAGCCACCTATTTTATTGGAGCAAGGTTCGCTCAATGGGCGTTATACCTGGCGTGTTGAAATTCCGATGTTGGTGTCTTATCAAGGTGCGAGTGGTGAGCCACAAAAACAAAATATGAGTGTGCGGATGACTATTGTGCGGATGAAAGAATATATGAATCCAAGAGGCATCGGTATTGTGCAATTTTATGCGGTAAGAACTTAAATGAGAGCAGCTTAAGAATGCCAACTAAGCAAGAACCAATTATACAAGTATTATTGCGTAATCAGTTTTACCGCGATAATTATCGCCGTATTGTGTTAGCCATTATGATTCTATTTTTTATTAACGTGGTTTTAGCAACTAGTATTTGGTATATCTACACTCATCCGAAGCCGCCGCAATATTTTCCAGCCACATCCGATGGGCGTATCTTAGAGTTGCCGCCATTGACTGTGCCTAGCCAGTCATTAGCAGAGGTCTTGCAGTGGGCAAACCAAGCAGCGTTGTCAGCTTATACCTACGATTTTGTCAATTATCGCAAACAGCTTCAGGAAGCATCGCGTTATTTTACCGCTAAAGGCTGGAAACAATTCTTAGTGAATTTGGGTAAGTCAAATACCTTGACAGCTGTGCGTTCACGCAAGTTAGTTGTGACTGCAGAAGCAACTGGTGCACCTGAATTAATCAACAAGGGCGTCGTACAACAGCGCTTTGAAGGTTCTACTGAGAAACGCTATGCTTGGAAGATTAAAATACCAATTTTGGTGTCTTATCAAAGTACGGTAACAAACATTAAGCAGCCGATGACATTGTTTATGACTATAATTCGGGTCCGGCCAAATAATAACTCGCGCGGTGTTGGTATCGCGCAATTCGTCGCAGCTGCTGGCTCAGATCGATCGCCATTGAAATGATAGCTTGAAGGCATAGGTGTAGTGCATGATGAAAGAAGTGAAAAATAATTTTTTTAGTAAACGATTTGTTGCGTTTGCCTTGCTGTGTTTTTTTAATAGCGTCTTCGCTGCCGAATTTCAACAGGATATTGGTATGCAGCAAGCTTTTAATAACATACTGCAGCCTGGGAAAAGTCCAGCAGAAATGCAGGTCGAAATGGAAAAATTGTCTAAGCAAATGAATGGTGGCCAATTGAGCATACGCGATCAGCGCAAGCTTGCTGCCAGTCAACAGCCAGGTTCGCCACGTAACTTGTCTGATGCGGCTCGAGCAATGCAAGTGCAATCCACAAGAACTCAAGCAGCAAACCAATCTCAGCAGCAAGCTGTTAAGCAAGCACGACCAGATCTCGGCGATGTGAAAATGCAAGAAGAGGCATTTGCTGAAGTTATTCGTGGTGCTATGCCGTTAACTCCAGAGCAGATTGTTACCTTGCGCCGTCTCTATAACGAATCACAACAAGCGGCGGTAACCTCACCCGCGACGCCACCAAAGCCAGTTGCAACAACGCAAGAGATAGACTTGGCACCAGGCGCGACCCCGCCAGTGGTGCGTCTGGCAGAGGGTTTTGTCACCTCCGTTGTATTTATCGATTCAACAGGCCAGCCATGGCCTGTAGTCGCTTATGATTTGGGTAATCCCGGTGTGTTTAATATTCAGTGGGATAAAAAGAGTAATATCTTGTTAATTCAGGCACGCTCCCTGTTCACCTACGGTAACTTGGCAGTGTTGTTAAAGGGTTTAAATACCCCAGTTATGATCACATTGGTTCCGGGTCAGAAGGTGGTTGAGTATCGTGCCGATTTGCGGATACCAACGCCTGGCCCTCAAGCTTTGATTGGAGAGCCAGCTCGCCAACTACCGACTGGATCAAACCCGGTGTTGATGGATGTGTTAAGTGGCATTAAGCCTGAAGGTAGTCAGATATTAGAAGTCACCGGCTGTGAGTGTCAGGCATGGCAATTTAATAATACAATTTTTTTGCGGACAAGATTGCCAGTATTAGCACCAGCGTGGATGTCATATATGCAAAGTCCTGACGGTACAAAAGCCTATCAGTTGCAAAAAACATCTCGGGTTTTGGCATCGCACAACGGTAAAGTGGTAACCCTAGCAATTAAGGGACTTAGACAAGATGGCTGATAAATTAAAGAATACCTCTGGTTTTGCTACTGACACCAGGATGCGGACAATGGTGCTGTTGGCTATAGTGATTGCTGTCATTGTTGCCGGCGTTAGCTTAGTTGGCGGAGTCAGCGACGAAAGTGGCCCAGAAGCGGCAGCATCACTCTCGGCTGTTCCTGCAGTGAACTCTGTGCCAGGTGCTGAGAATAACAGCCCTGAATACATGCGCTTACAGCAAGAACGTAATATTGAAGGTGCACAAAAAGCACTGCAGAGCGGTAAAAGTTTTGTGCCTACTTTAATGCGTAGTGCTGCTTTTGACGCGCAAGGCTTTCAAGAATCAGCTGAGCCGCAAGATAGCTGTCGACCACAAGATTACGATAGCGAAGGCTTCAATCGTGCTGGCTACAGCAAAAAAGGTATTGATAAAAACGGTAATCAGCCACCACCTGGCTATCGGCCAACAGGCTTTAATAGTAACGGTTTTGATCGTTTAGGTTTGGATTGCCAAGGTTTTGATGAGAATGGCTATGACAAAGATGGTTACGACCGAGCAGGTTTTAATAAAGCAGGTTACGATCGTAATGGTTTTGATAGAGCTAGTTTTAATAAATACGGACTGGATAAAGATGGTTTCGATCGTAACGGCTTTGATCAGTCAGGCTATGATCGTAATGGTTTCGATCGTAACGGCTATGATAAAAATGGCTACGATAAGGAAGGCTTCAACCGTGCCGGCTTCAATAAATTTGGTTTGGATCGGAATGGTGAGCCATTTACTAAGACAATGTCTGCGAGTGCAGCTATTTGTGATCCAGCTGCTGTTAACGGAAAGTATAACTGTGCTGGTTATGATGACAACGGTTTGGATAAAAATGGCAATCCACCGGCAATCGGCTTTCGCCCTCATGGCTATGCGAAAGATGGTTATGATAGCAGTGGTTTTAATCGCGAATGTTTAGATCATGACGGCTATGATCAAGCTGGTTTTAACCGTGCTGGTTTTAATCGTCAAGGTTTAGATCGTCAAGGTAATCCACCGCCGCCTGGCTATGGCAAAGATGGCTATAATGCAGCTGGCTTTGATCCAATTGGTTATGATCGTAATGGCTATGATAAGGCTGGTTTCAATAAAGATGGTTATGATGCGAGTGGCTACGATAAAAATGGTTTCAATAAAGATGGTTATAACCGTGCTGGCTTTAATCGTCAGGGGCTCGACCGTGGTGGTAATCCACCGCCGCCTGGTTTTGGTAGTGATGGCTATGATGCCGATGGTTTTGATCAAAATGGCTATGATCGCAATGGCTTTGATAAAAACGGTTTCAGTAAAGAAGGTCTCGATCGTGATGGTTATGACAAAGATGGCTTTAACTGTGCTGGCTATAGTCGCAAGGGTTTAGATAAAAATGGCAATCCGCCACCGGCTGGTTATCGTCCTGATGGATATGGCAAAGATGGTTTTGATCAGAATGGTTTTGATCGAAAATGCTTTGATCGTCAAGGCTATAATCGACAGGGTTTTGATCGCAAGGGATTTGATAAAAATGGTTACGATGCTGGTGGTTTTAGTAAAGATGGCTTTAATCGTGCTGGTTATAACCGTAGCGGTGTCGATAGACAGGGTAATAAATCACCAGCTGGTTTTGCAGCAGATGGTTACAATTTCGATGGCTATGATAAGAACGGTTATGATCGCGATGGCTACGATAAGAGTGGCTTTAATAGGGAAGGTCTTGACCGCGATGGTTATAGAAAAGACGGCTTTAACTGCGCTGGCTATAATCGCAAAGGCTTAGATAAAAATGGCAATCCGCCACCAGCTGGTTATCGTCCTGATGGGTATGGCAAAGATGGTTTCGATCAGGGTGGTTTTGATCGAAAGTGTTTTGACCGCCAAGGCTATAATCGGTCTGGCTATGATTCTCAGGGCTTTAATAAAAATGGTTACGACGCTGCTGGTTATAATCGCCAAGGCGTCGATCGCACCGGCCATGTTGCTGCAGCAGGACTTGGCGCAAACGGTTTTGATAGCGAGGGTTATGATCGTCAAGGTTATAATTGCGCTGGTTACAGCCGTAAAGGTGTAGATAAAGATGGTAATGTGCCGCCAGCTGAGTACCGTCCTGATGGGTATGATACAGATGGCTATGATGCGAATGGCTACAACCGTCAATGTTACAACCATGCTGGCTATAACAAAAATGGGTTTGATACTGAAGGCAATAGACCGCCAGCTGGTATAGGGATTGATGGTTACGACAGTAAAGGATTTGACAAGGACGGTTACGATAGAAAGGGCTTCGACCAAAATGGTTATAATCGTGACGGTTTCAACTGCGCTGGCTATAACCGTAAAGGTATTGATAAAAATGGTAATCCTCCAGCAGTTGGTTATCGGCCCGATGGATACGACAAAGATGGTTATGATGCAAATGGTTTTGATAGGCAATGTTATAATCGCACTGGTTTTGATAAGACGGGCTATAACCGCGCAGGTTTTAATAAGCAAGGTATTGATAAAAATGGCAAGCGAGCCGTCGCTGGTTTTACGAGTGATGGTTACGACCAGAATGGCTTAGATGCTGCTGGTTATGATCGTCAAGGTTATAATTGTGCTGGCTATAGTCGCAGTGGCTTGGATAAGCACGGTCACCCACCACCAATCGGCTATCGTCCTGATGGCTATGATGCAGAAGGTTATGATAATAATGGCTATAATCGTGAGTGCTACAATGCTGAAGGCTATAACAAGCAAGGTTTTAATCGAGCTGGTTATAACAGCCAAGGTATAGACAAAAACGGTAACCCAGCTGCGACTGGTTATTCAGCTGATGGTTATAACCAAGTGGGTTTAGATCAGCATGGTTATGATCGCGAAGGCTATAACTGCGCTGGTTATAATAACGAGGGTCTAGATCGCCAAGGTAATCTGCCAGCACTTGGTTATCGTCCTGACGGTTATGGTAAAGATGGATATGATATTAACGGCTATAACCGTGCCTGTATCAATCGTACTGGTGAAGCTAAAGTATTGGCTTCCGCAAAAGCCGCACTTATTGGCGCCGCAAAATCTGGTACTGACAATAGTGACCCGTTTGCAGCTGTCGAAGCAAATGATGATGAGAAAGAGTTGTCGCCGGCAGACAAACGTCTAAAAGAGTTGCAAGCACGGCAGGAAAAAATGATGTCGCAGCAAGAGCGCAAGCAAAAATTAACTCAGTTGCAGTCAGCGATGAGTCAGCAGTCAACCGCACTATTTTCTTCTTGGGGCGCTTCACCGACACAGGTTTATCTTGAAGGTGCTCAGCAAGCACAGACAGCTGATGCCCAGCAGCAACTTGTGGGCCAGTCCCCATCAGGGCAGAATCCCACAGTAAATAATTATGCTACACCAGGTGGTGCTCAAGGTGAGTTTGAAACTATCAAAGCAGGCACGATTATGTTTGGAACCCTGTTGACTGCGGTTGATTCAGATGAAGTTGGTCCAGTTATGGCAAAGATTGTTAGCGGCCGCTTTAAAGGTGGTAAATTGTTAGGTGTGCTCGAGCGTAAAGAGAAGAAGGTTGTATTGACGTTTAGCCAACTTAGTCTGCCTGATGAAGATAAGAGTCTAAGTGTTAGCGTGGTTGCGATTGATGGTGATACTGCGCGACTAGGTTTAGCGACTGAAGTCAATAACCATTATTGGAAGAAGTACGGTTCTATCTTCGCATCATCTTTTATTTCAGGTTATGCCCAGGCTATTCAAAACGGTGGTACAACTTGTAGCACCGATGCGGTTACTGGCGAAGAAGTTTGTTCGAGAGAGAGCGAGTACTCTGCTCGAGAAAAAATTGCAATTGGCTTAGGTAATGTCGGACAGGTGCTTAGTACTGAGCTGAGTGAATTTACCTCAATTTCGCCAACTGTTCGCGTCGCTTCGGGTACGGGTATTGGTTTATTAGTATTGTCTGATGTTGTCGTAGAGAAAAAATCAGAATTTTAATTGTTTTCAAGTAGGGTTATTAAATTTAGGGGATGGATGTTTGAATGGCTAACGATGAATTTGATCCAAGTGAAGAAGAGGAATATCAATACACAGGGGACACCTATGTAGAAGATGCACCGGCGCGGGCAGGCGTGTTGCAAAAAGTTGTATTTGTTGTATTAACACTTGCTATTGTTGGGTTTGCTGCGTATAGCTATAAAGATGCTTATATGGCTAAAAAAGCAAACCAACCTGTTCAGGTTGCTGTTAAGCCAAAAGCTAAGGCGCCAGTTGAGGTCAAGAAGTCTGAGCCGAAGCCAGTTGCTGAGGCTTTGTTAAAGCCACCTACTATTCCAGAGCGCACTCCACAAGCACAGACTATTGCCGCTAGCGCGACCGCAGAGGAAATGGATAGGCTGGTGCAAAATTATCGGGGTATGCAAGCTCGTATGCGTGATTTGACTCAACAAAATACCCAGGTGAGTCGTGATATGAAAAATATCCAAGCTGGGTTAAAGCAACTTTATAGTGCTACAAAAATCATCGATGGTAGTATTGCCAACCTTAATCAAGGTGTGAATGCCATTAACACTGAAATCCAAAAGGAGAAAGCGAGGCGCCTAGCTGCTGAGCAGGCAGCACGAGTAGCTGCCGCTGCTGCTAAGAAAAAGGTTCAGCGCCCAATGCAAAAAGCCATCGCAAGAACACCCTATACTGTGCGGGCGATTATTCCAGGGCGAGCCTGGTTGATCAACGATATGAATAAAGCCATTATCACAGTGGTGACTGGTGATACCGTGCAGGGGTATGGCGAAGTCCGCAATATCGACCCAGATCGCGGCATCGTAGTAATGGCCAATGGCTCAGTTTTCCATTTTGGAGCTTATGATGGCTAGTGTATCGCTTGATACAATGTTGACTAATTTGAGTGAGACATTTCCCTCGCTCATTCGTTTAGTCACCGCAACATCTTACGTGATTGGTATAGGGTTGGCTTGGAATGCTATTTATAAGCTAAAACAATATGGTGAAATGCGCACCATGATGTCGGCTAATACCGATCTACGCGGTCCGATTGTGTTAATTATTGTTGCAGTTGCTCTGTTGTATTTGCCATCAACGCTGATCACAATGCGCACTACTGCATTCGGTACTGAGAATCCATTAGCTTACAATTTTGAAACGGGTAGTCCGTGGGATGATTTTGTTGCTGTTATTATTTTGTTTGTTCAACTTGTTGGCTTGGTTGCTTTTATCCGCGGTTGGCTACTGCTAGTCCGTGTTGGCACCCAGGGTGCTCAACCAGGGACTACTACCAAGGCAATTGTGCATATCATTGGTGGTATTTTTGCAATTAATGTTGATGCAACTGCTAAATTAGTCGCCGAAACCTTGGGTATCGATCTTGGCTTTGCATTTGGCAGCTAAATCATTGTAAAAAAGCAGTTAAATTGATGGTGTTTTAGATAACGTCACTTATAATTAAACATGAATTGCCTAATTTGTTCTTTAAGGAGTTAAATGATGCGAAATTCATCCCAGATAGCCGATCACTTTTGGTGGTTAAAAGTTGGCGCGCTTTGGACTTTAGCTTTCAGCTTATTCTACGTTGGTACTGCGCACGCTGCTGATTTAGGCAGTGTTGCCGATACACTTGTTGGTCAAATGAGCTCATTTGCGAAATTAATCACAGCAGGTTCTTATGTTGCTGGTCTTGGTTTTGCTGCAGGTGCCATCCTCAAGTTTAAAGCACACCGAGATAACCCAACACAAATTCCCGTCGGTACACCTGTCGCGCTACTTTTTGTTGCAGCAGCATTGCTTTTCTTACCATCCTTGTTCAGTGCAGCAGGCTCCAGTCTGTTTGGCGATAGCAAGACATCTGGCGGTGTTAGTGGTGTTGATTCTATTTAATCAACTCACCCGAGCGCAGTCGGTGATAGCATAGTCTGATTTATGGGGGGTATCCCCCCATAAATCTTTTCAGCAAACGAGTAGGTGTTTTCATAATTTGATCTGGCTGCCGGTTAAATTTTTGAAATACTGATTGATTCATAGGTGGGTTATGAGCCTTTACCCATTAAAGTTGCATGTGCAAGCAGGTAACTGGCGCCTATTTTCAGGGCGGCAAAGTAATAAGCGTTTCCTCGAAATACGTCGGCAGGTATTGAAACGCGACAATCACACCTGTCAATTCTGTGGTTTTCAAGCTTCGCAGTACCAGCAGATTGTGAATCTCGATCAAAGCTACGCTAACAACGTAATAAATAATTTAGTCACTGCGTGTGTTTTTTGTTGCCAATGTTTTTTCCTTGAGTCTATCGGTTATGACGAATTTGGTGGTGGCACAATCATTTATTGCCCCGAGCTTTCTCAAGCTGAAATTAATGGCATGTGCCACGTATTGTTCTGTGCGATTACGAACGGTACGGCTTACAAATCCAGCGCACAAACGATATATCGTGGCTTGAAGCTGCGCTCGCAAGTCGTAGAAGATAAATTTGGTGAAGGTGTTTCTGACCCAAACGTACTTGGCCAGGTGATGGCAGAGTCTCACAGTTGTAAACCAGAGCACTCACAACAAATTTTAGAGCCGTTGCGCTTGTTACCATCGCGAGCAAAGTTCAAGAAGCAAATTCAAGCGTGGGCAGAGGCGGCGGTTGCCGAGTCGCCCACTAGATAAATAGTTCGCTAATGGTTACTAGCAAAGACAAATCAAGGATTGAGAGATGTCGTTAATAGATCCCCTGCTCGATAGTGTAGACTCGTTTCTTGCCTGGATTACCCATTCATTAAGGCAAACAACAGAATCTTATTGCGACTTACAAACCGCTGATAGCGCAACTACCTTAGTTAATCACGATGGTACTCTGGTTTCGATTATTCGGATTGATGGGGCAACCGGTTTAATTGGTGCCGAAGAGTTTGGTCGACTGCTCGAAGGTTTGATGCAAACTCAAGCTGCTGCATTTTCTCGCCCTGGCCATGCGCTGCAAGTTTATTTCAATTATGACCACGATGGCATTGAGCGCGAAATCGAAGATATATATGCGCCAGCATTTAATACTGCTAAGAAGCTCAAGCTACAGCTTGATGACTTGTTTAAAGAGCGCGTTGAGTTTATGGCTAGTTACTGTGCGAAGGAAGATTTATATATTGCAACTTTTACTTCGCCAGCTATTTTAAATGTGGATCAATCGAAAAAAGCGATGAAAGATAAAGCTGAGGCGATTAAGCAACATAATTTGCCAGCGTTTAAAATGACTCAAAATATAATTGCTGCGATTCCCGATTTGCGTGATGCGCATGATGCTTTTACTCGTGGCTTAGTCTCTGATTTAAATTCATTGAGTATTTCAGCCTCGGTATTGAAAGTTCATGAGGCTGTGCGTGCAATTCGAATGAGTATGGATTTGCATTTCACCGACCGTGAATGGCAGCCAGCACTACCCGGGGATAAAATTCCTTTACGTATTGCGCGGAATTATGGTGGTAATATTTCTGATGTAATGTGGCCATCCTTGGCACGACAGGTTATTCCGCGTGATGCTGAATGTTATAATTTGCGCACAGCGCGGGTTGGTGATCGAATATATTCAACCTTATTTATTGATTTATTTCCAAAAGATATCAAACCTTTTGTTACACTATTTTCGCGCACACTAGCTTCACAAGTGCCATGGCGTATAGCATTCTTAATCGAAGCTGATGGTATTGGTTCGTTATCGATGAAATCGATGCTGGCCGGCGTTTTGGCTTTTTCATCGGAACAAAATCGTTTGATCGGCGATGCACAGAATCTATTAAATTACATCAAAGTAAATACTGATGATGCAGTTGTTAAGTTGCGTGTTTCATTGGCAACTTGGGCACCAGAAGGTGAAACAGCTTTGTTGCGAACCCGTACTGCTGAACTGGCTAAGGCCGTTGAAGGTTGGGGTAGTTGTGAGGTTTCAGAACTATGTGGCGATGCATTTGCGGGAGTGGTTTCAAGTGCACTTGCTGTTACTATGAATAGTGTTGCAACACCGTCAGTCGCGCCGCTGTCAGATGTTTTAGAGATGCTACCATTTACTCGGCCTGCATCGCCTTGGCGTGAAGGGGCATTGCTATTTCGTTCCCCAGACGGTAAGCCCTGGCCATTCCAACCAGGCTCAAGTCAGCAGACAACTTGGATCGATATTGTCTATGCTCGCCCTGGTTCTGGCAAGTCAGTTCTATCAAATGCTATCAATTTAGCACTTTGTCTTTCAGGTGGTTTGAAACGCTTGCCAAGGATAGCAATTATCGATATTGGGCCTTCAAGTAGCGGCTTGATTTCGTTGCTAAAAGAGGCATTGCCGGCTGAACAGAAACACTTTGCTGCTTATCATAGGTTGCGGATGACGCCAGATTACGCCATCAACCCGTTCGATACTCAGCTTGGCTGTCGTGTGCCAACACCGCAAGAGCGAAGTTTCCTCGTCAATTTCTTGACTTTGTTAGCAACGCCAATCGGTGCAGCTACTAGCCATGAAGGTATAGCTGAAATGGCTGGCATGGTAGTCGATGAGCTTTACAAAGAATTCTCCGATGGTGAAAAGCCAACCGCGTATAATATCGGTATTGAGCCATTGGTTGATGGTGCACTTGAAGAGATAGGTTTTGCGGCTGATGCTCAAACGACTTGGTGGGAAGTAACTGATGTCCTGTTTGTTTCTGGCTTTGAGCACGAAGCAATGCTAGCGCAACGTTACGCTATGCCAATGATTGCCGACGCTGCGTCGATCTGTCGCTCACCAACCATTGAGGACTTGTACGGTAAAATCATTGTTCCAACAGGTGAAACATTGCCAACAGCTTTTTCCCGAATGATTTCTAGTGCAGTGCGTGAGTATCCAATCTTGTCCCAAGTTACTGCTTTTGATATTGGCGAGGCCAAAGTTGTTTCACTTGATCTAGATGAAGTGGCAAAGAGTGGTGGTGATGCAGCAGATAGACAAACGGCTGTGATGTACATGTTAGCTAGATATATCTTGGCTAAGCATTATTATCTAACAGAGGAAAACGTAAAAGACTTTCCAAAAGAATATCGAGAGTTTCACTCAAAGCGCGTTACAGAAATTCGTGAAGATCATAAGCGTATTGTGTTTGATGAATTTCACCGCACTTCAAAGTCGCAAGCAGTTCGCGATCAGGTATTGGTTGACATGCGTGAAGGTCGAAAATGGAAGGTTCAAATTGCACTGCTTTCGCAATCGTTAGAAGATTTTGATTCCGTGATGATCGAATTTGCAACCTGTGTTTACATTATGGACGCCGGACCAGAGGCAACTGTTAAGAAAGCTGCTGAAATATTTGGTCTGAATCGTTCAGCAGAGGTTGCACTGCGAACACGAGTGCATGGTCCAAGGCAGGGCGGGGCAACTTTTCTAGCCCAGTTTTCTACTAAGCAAGGCAAAAACACGCAGCTGCTGACTAGTACATTGGGCCCAATTGAGTTGTGGGCTTTTAGCACTACAGCTGATGATGCCAACATCAGAAATAAGCTTTATCGCGCGATCAATCCAGCAGAGTCAAGGCGAGTATTGGCACGGCTATTCCCTGCTGGCTCAGCCTCAAGGTTAGTTGAAGAGCGCATGAACGAAATCAAAGAAGATCCCGGCTTTATTGCTGAAGAGGCTAATGATAGTGTGATTGATCAGATCGTCGAAGAAATTTTAGACGAATATGCAAAGAATCCTAATTTTAGTTTCTTACCGAGTACACGCTAACTCAATAGTCCATGTTCTGAAAATGCAAAGACTGCATCACTGCCAATGATAAAGTGATCAAGTACATTCACATCTATCGTCGCAAGCAATTTTTTTAATTCAATAGTGGTTTCTCGGTCAGCAGGGCTTGGTAGTGCCGCTCCTTGCGGGTGGTTATGGGCAAAAATCACCTGCGTAGCATTGTGAAGTAGTGCTCGCTCAATGATACGGCGTGGGTAAAGTGTAATGCGATTTACTGAACCGACCTGTAGCTTTTCAAAGTTGAGTAAATTAAATTGGCTATCCAAGTAGACACAAGCAAATGTTTCATACTTCAGGTGACGTAATTTGGCGCAGAGAAAGCCTTGTATATTATTCTTTTCATTCAGCAATGGCTCATGTTGCACTTTGTCGCAGTAGTAGCGTTCTGCAAGAGTAAGTGCGGCCTGGATTTTATTAACATAATGATTGCTATTAATGTTTGTCGATGCAGTAATTGTTGCAGCTGGTGCATCGCATAAATTACGCAAACTTTTAAAGCGTCCTACTAAGCTTATGGCGGCTTGTTCTGCAAGCTGATTTGGCTCATGCTCCTGAAACAAAATAGTCAAAAGTTCGACATTCGATAGTTGTTTGGTTTCCAGTGTTTGGGCTAGTGCTGTTTTTCTCATGCTATATCACCTCACAGGTTATTTAACTGTTGGCTGATTTTGCCAGCTTATTCATTGCAAAACTAACCTAATTCTTTGCACAAGCGTTGCATTTTGCAACTTAATTGACTAAAGTATGTTCTTTAATGAAGTTTTTTGCTCATAATTGTTGCAGTAATAGTATGAATCAACTTACAAATAAGCAAATCTTGCTTGGCGTTACCGGCGGTATAGCCGCATATAAAAGTGCCGAGTTGATTCGTTTTTTTAATCGCGCTGGTGCCAAAGTGCGTGTTGTGATGACAGCGTCAGCAATAAAATTTATAACGCCGCTTACATTGCATAGCCTATCTGGTTATCCGGTGCATCACAACTTGCTCGATCACCAGTCTGAGGCAGCCATGAGCCATATTGAGCTGGCGCGGTGGGCAGATTTAATCGTGGTTGCGCCAGCGAGTGCTGATTTCATTGCGCGCCTTGCAGCTGGTCAGGCGAATGATTTGTTGACAACCCTCTGTCTTGCGAGCAAAGCGCAAATTGTTTTGGCGCCAGCGATGAACCAGCAAATGTGGTTGGATGGCCAAACTCAAGCGAATGTCGAACGTTTGCAGCGTAATGCCATCAGATTGCTTGGTCCTGCCGAAGGCGAACAAGCTTGCGGTGAGCATGGCCCAGGTCGAATGTTGGAGCCAGAACAGATTTTACAATCGATAACAAATTTATTTGTTACTGATCTGATGACTGGCTTACACGTACTGATAACAGCTGGCCCAACTCGTGAAATGATTGATCCGGTACGCTATATCAGTAATCGTAGCTCAGGCAAGATGGGTTACGCACTGGCGCAAGCTGCAATCGATGCAGGTGCCAAAGTAACCCTGGTGAGTGGGCCCGTACAAATATCGCCGCCTGATCGCGTCAAGCTTATCAATGTCACGAGTGCTGATGAAATGGCAGCAATGGTATTTAATGAGTTGAGTTCTTGCGACATAATCATTTCAGCAGGCGCCGTTACCGATTATAAAAGTGACACTGTTGCCAAGCAAAAGATCAAAAAAACAACTCATCAGCTTCAATTAAATTTAATGCCCACGATTGACATCCTAGCTGAGGTTGCAGCTCGCTCTGACGCACCTTTTACTGTTGGTTTTGCTGCTGAGACTGAAGATTGCATTAATAATGCTGCTGACAAGCGTTATGCTAAACAGCTAGATATGATTGTTGTTAATGATGTTGCGCAAGCTGAGATAGGTTTTGATAGTGATGATAATGCAGTGACAGTGCTCTGGCAGCAAGGTGAAGTAACGCTTGAGGTTGCTTCTAAGCGTCAAATAGCCAAAGATTTATTACCGATAATTATGGCGAAATACAATGAAAAGCAAAATACAAATTAAAATTCTTGACCAAGCATTTATTACAACACATAAGTTGCCAGCTTATGCAACTATAGGTTCAGCTGGGCTTGACTTGCGGGCTTGTTTGTCGGAATCAGTGCAGCTTGCTGCAGGTGAAACTCGATTAATTCCTACTGGTATAGCCATTTACATTGCAGATCCAGGGTTGGCTGCGATTATTTTGCCGCGTTCTGGCTTGGGGCATAAGCATGGGATAGTGCTTGGCAACTCTGTTGGCTTGATCGATTCTGATTATCAGGGTGAGTTAATGATTTCAACTTGGAATCGTGGCCATGATTATTTTACGATTAACCCAGGTGAGCGCATTGCTCAGTTGGTTTTTGTGCCTATTGTTCAGGCTGAGTTTGAGTGTGTGACTGAATTTGACGAAACAAAGCGTGGTGACGGCGGGTTTGGCCACACTGGTATCTAATGTCATCATGCCAGAACTGCAGTTTCACGGTTTGAGTGATTTTTTTTCTTAGTCAAGTCTCTATAAAGTAGAATAGTAGTGGTGACGATAAATGGCGTGATGAGCGCATCAGTCAGTGCTGAAGCCAGTCTTGCAGCTAATGATTGTGATGCCATCACTGCTTGATTGTGTTCGATAATTTCTAGTAGCGAATCTGTTTGTATTAAGCTTGGTGTTGGCGATAGGTGATTGATTAAGGTCGTACTGAGCATTTTAATGCAGAATAAAACCAGCGTGATTGTCACTAAGGCGGTAAAGGTATGCCAGCCATTGTTTTTTACCAGTTGGTAGCTACGCTTTAGTGCTACTATTGCTGTAGATTCTTCAAACAGAATGTAGCAATAATAGAAACGAAGGTAAACGAACGCGAGTATGCTTGGTAGTGCCAATAACACGACACCGCACAGCATCGCAGTAGTCAATAAGAATAGTGCAAATAGCGCGGATGGAAAGCGTCGAAAAACATGATTCAGAATGTAGTCATAAGGTAGGCGCTCGGTATTCGCGGTCTGATTGATGAGGCATGCTAATATAAGCTCGATAAAAAAATTACACATGTTTACTGCTATTATACCAGCCAAAGGTTGTGATTGTGCGAGCAAGCTGCTGATTGTTAAGAGTAAGACAAAGGGCATGGTGTTCGCTAAGCTGGCACCATACAGCATACAAGCTTGCCAGATTAGGACGTTGATAGGATACAACTGATTGTTGCCGGTTGACATCTTTGTTACACTCATGACCAATAAGACAACTTGATTTTATGTCGTCTTTAGCAAATTGTAAATCCGGGGTTTGTACATGACTAATGAAATACCGTTGTTTGCAAGAGAATATACTAAAGTTTCTGAGATGCCACGAGAAATTTTCCGTCAATACGATATTCGTGGTCAATACGATGTAACTTTTTCAGAGGATATCGTCTACACACTTGCTTGTGCTATTGCAGTGTTAGCACGCCGCCAAGGTGAAACTGAAATCATTATTGCTCACGATGGTCGCCTGTCAAGCCCAGGGTTAAATCAAGCACTCATTGCTGGTTTAGTACAAAACGGCCTTGATGTATTGGATCTTGGCTTGGTGCCAACACCGGTATTATATTTCGCGACTCATACCTTATCGTCACGTACTGGCATTATGCTTACTGCGAGTCATAATCCACCTGATTATAACGGCTTAAAAATCGTTTTGGCTGGTGTAGCACTATCTGGCGAATCAATTTTGGCATTGCGTGGGGTCGAATTGACGACTCAGCAATTACGACTTGGCCAATATCGCACTCAGAACATGCGTGATACCTATATAAAGCACATAGCTAGTGCTATTCAGCTTAAGCGGAGAGTTAGCTTGGTATTAGACTGTGGTAATGGTGTTGCCGGTTGTATCGCAGGTGATGTGCTACGAGCGATTGGCTGTGACGTGGTCGAGTTGTATTGTGATGTTGATGGACGTTTCCCGAATCATCCTCCAGACACTAGCCAAGAAGCCAATCTTGCTGATCTAAAGCTAGCTGTTGAACGGGAGCAGGCAGAGCTTGGTGTTGCACTGGATGGTGATGGTGACCGCTTAGCTATTGTTAGTGCCGCTGGGGAAATGATTTGTCCTGATCGGTTACTAATTATCTTCGCGGAGCAAATATTAGCGAACAACCCTGGTGCTGAAATTATTCATGATGTGAAATGTAGCTGGTTACTCATTAATGCAGTTCAGCGCTTAGGTGGTAAAGCAACGATGTGGATGACCGGTCACTCATTAATTAAGGCGAAATTGCGCGAAACTAATGCTGAGTTAGCTGGTGAGATGAGTGGCCATATTTTCTTTAAAGATTGGTATGGCTTTGATGATGGCCTTTATGCTGCAGCACGGTTACTACACATTATTGCCGCAGGCACACATTCAGCAACAGAGATTTTTGCTACCTTGCCTACTAGTATCGTGACGCCTGAGTTGCGAATTGCAATTGCTGAGGCAGATAAAGTAAGCTTTATGTCTAATTTTATACGGCAAGCAGATTTTCCTGGCGCCAGTCAGAATACGATTGATGGCTTGCGGGTTGATTATGTTGACGGTTGGGGTTTGATTCGACCATCAAATACTTCACCTTATTTGATTTTACGTTTTGAAGCAAAGACGCAAGCTTTTTTACAGCAATTGCAAGATAAATTTCGTCAGTTAATTCAGCAAATTAACCCTGAGTTAAATTTACCTTTTTGAGAATAATATGCGTATTATCAGTGTCAATTTAAACGGTATTCGAGCAGCAGCACGCAAGGGCTTTTTTACTTGGTTGTTACGCCAACGTGCGGATCTAGTTTGTTTGCAAGAGACAAAAGCTCAAATTGATCAACTTTTTGACCCAGTTTTTCACCCAGTAGGTTACCATTGCTTTTATCACGATGCGAAAAAAAAAGGCTATAGTGGCGTAGCTATTTACAGCAAGGTGGAGCCAAAAAAAGTGATACGAGGTGCAAAAATCTCATTTTCTGAATCTGAGGAAGGTCGTTTCATACAAGTTGATTTTGCTGATTTTAGTCTTATTTCGCTTTACTTGCCATCTGGTACTAGTGGCGATCAACGCCAGCAAATCAAGTACCAGTGGATGGATTTTTTGGCAGCTGAATTGCAAGCCATGCGACGGAAACGGCGTGAATTTATTATTTGTGGTGATTGGAATATCGCGCACAAAAAAATTGATATTAAAAATTGGCGTAGCAACCAGAAAAATTCTGGATTTTTACTTGAGGAGCGTGAATGGTTATCCTACGTTCTTGATGAGCTCGGCTTTGTTGATGCCTTTCGTCAAGTCAATGATCAGCCTGATCAGTATACGTGGTGGTCTAACCGAGGACAAGCTTGGGCAAACAATGTCGGTTGGCGGATTGACTATCAGATGGTAACGCCTGGGTTGCGTGAGCGTGTTGTCAATGCAAGAATTTATAAGGAACAGCGCTTTTCTGATCATGCGCCACTGATTATTGATTATGATGTTGTGCTTTAACTTAGCACGAACTTAATAGGATGCTACTTGCTAGGTTGTAGTTTGCAGTTCCAATAATTCGTTAATACCTTTTTGCCCCATAGCCAGCATCTGTGAGAGTTGTTGCTCGCTAAACGAATTTTTTTCAGCAGTACCCTGCAGTTCGATAAATTGACCAGCATTATTCATCACGATGTTAAGATCAGTTTCCGCATTTGAATCTTCATGATAGTTGAGGTCAAGTAACACATGATTATTGATAATACCAACTGAAACCGAAGCGATTTGGCACTGAAGTGGATTAGCTTTAATGAGGTTGTGGTTCAGCATGTGGTTTACTGCATCCAGCAGAGCGATATAGCTACCAGTGATCGATGCTGTGCGTGTGCCACCATCAGCTTGGATAACATCGCAATCGATATGTATTGTATATTCGCCAAGTTTAGTTAGATCGATAGCTGCCCTCAACGATCTGCCAATCAGACGCTGAATTTCCATGGTGCGGCCGGACTGTTTACCACGTATAGCTTCACGGTCAGTTCTATCGTGGGTTGCTCTTGGTAGCATGCTGTATTCTGCGGTTAACCAACCTCGTTTGCTGTCTTTTAGAAATCGTGGTACTCCGGTACTTACACTCGCAGTGCAGAGTACCTTGGTGGCACCAAACTCGATAAATACTGAACCTTCAGCATGTTTGGTAAATTGACGAGTAAAGCGGATTGGTCGCATTTCATCAGCTTGGCGCTTATCGATTCGCATCAGCATTCCTTGATTAATAAATTTTAGCTATTGTACCTTGGTTGCAGAAAAAAAGCTTTAGTTTGCTATAATTCATCAGGCTACTCCGGAACAGACTAGCTTGAGTCCATCCTTTTGTATAAACTATTGGCCTTGACGTTAACTGTTTGGGGTAAAAGTATGCTTTGCAGTATGACGGCCTTTGCCAAGGTTGCTTTGCAGACTAAGTGGGGTGAGTTGGTTTGGGAAATTCGCTCAGTTAATCAGCGTTTTTTAGATGTTTCAATGAGGCTGCCAGAGTCGGTGCGAGAATTGGAGGCGGAGTTTCGTGAGTTAATTCGTCAGTCTGTCAAGCGCGGTAAATTAGAGTGTCAGTTGCGATTACAGTTTTCAGCTCAGCAAGCAGTCCTCAAGCTCGATGATGCCATTGCAACTCAACTCATTCATGCTGCAGAGACACTGCATTCAAATGTAAAGCATGCAGCACCCATCCAGGTGACTGATTTACTGCGCTGGCCTGAGCTCGTTAGTATGAGCACAACTGACTGCACTCAGATTTATCCAGATTTAAGAGCTAGCTTTGTTGATGCACTCAACAAATTAGTCGCAGCACGTCAGCGTGAAGGTGAGGCAATTCAAGCACTAATTTTGCAGCGTTTGGTTAGTATTAAAGACTACGTCGCCAAGATTGAGCCGATTGTGCCAAAAATTATTAGTGGCCAACAGGATAAACTAAAGGCGCGTCTCAGTAATTTTATAGTAGATATCAACCAAGATCGTCTCGAGCAGGAGTTAGTGTTTTACGCCCAACGTAGTGATGTTGCTGAAGAGCTTGATCGATTGAAAGTCCACGTTGGCGAGGTAATGCATGTGCTTGAGCAAGGCGGTGCAGTAGGGCGTCGGTTAGATTTCTTGTTACAAGAGTTAAATCGTGAAGCCAATACTCTGGCTTCAAAGTCGCTTGCTGTCGATACAACCTATACAGCTGTAGAGTTGAAAGTATTAATCGAGCAAATACGAGAGCAAATTCAAAATCTTGAGTAGGGGGTGTCATGTCCGGGCAATTTTATATTATCTCAGCACCATCAGGCGCCGGAAAAACCAGCTTGGTACAGCAGTTGGTAACATCATTGCCTGGTTTAGAGGTTTCAGTTTCATATACAACCCGCTTAGCTCGCCCAAATGAAGTTGATGGACGCAATTATCATTTTATTAGTGATGATCGATTCAACCAGCTCATGGCGAGTGATGAATTTCTTGAGCACGCCAAGGTATTTGACCATCACTATGCAACATCCAAGTCTTGGGTCAGTGATAAGCTGCAGGCCGGCATCGATGTTATCTTGGAAATTGACTGGCAAGGGGCTGAGCAAGTTTGGCGTCAATTTCCAGCAGCGATCGGTATATTTATTCTGCCGCCATCCTACGAGGTCTTAAAACAACGTTTGCTCGACCGTAATCAAGATGATCGCGCGGTGGTTGATCGTCGTATGCAAGCCGCACGTGACGAAGTCAGTCACTATGGCCAGTATAAATATCTCATCTTAAATGATGATTTCGATGAGTCACTGATCAACTTGAGGTCAATTATTCGGGCTGAGCGCGTATTATCAGCCTCTAGAAGTGAGCAGATGCAAGTGACATTGCAAAAATTATTGGCATAGTGTCATTGAAGTCGTTACAATAACATTTTTGTAATTATGGGGAAAAATCATGGCTCGAGTGACTGTCGAGGACTGCTTAGAAATAGTCGGTAATCGTTTTGAATTGGTTATGGTCGCGGCAAAGCGAGCTCGGCAGTTAGCAACAACTGCTGTTGATCCACTTGTTGATTGGGAGAATGATAAAGTGACTGTCGTTGCCCTGCGTGAAGTTGCCAGTGGTCATATCACCCTTGATTATTTAGACGACCAACCAGCTGAAGAAAAAGCACTGCTTGAGTTCGACCAGCCAATCCTTGAGCCTCAAGAACATGCTGCGACTTCTATTTTAGAACAGCAACTGCAAGCTGATGTGCTCGCTGAACCCCCTGCTACGATGATTGATGCGCCAGTTGTTCAGATCGGAGTCTCAGACACAACAAACACATCACCGTTGTTGGATGTGCCAGCATCGCAGACTACCGAGAAAGATGACGGTTCAATTGTTTAATTTCTTGTTTTTAGATGACTGGCTTTGCTTTCATAAGAAGCTGTTTGCGTACGATTACTCACTGAGTATGCTTTCCTTTCTAAATTAAGTTGCTCAGTCGACGCCGTCTGCCCACTTCAACCTATCTCGCATGCTACCGGATTGATTCTGAATCGAAGTTTTGAGTTATCTTGCTTTTATCATTTACTCTGCATTTGTCTGCTTTTTGCTGATTTGAGATGCTTCAATCGCTAGCTAATTTGCCCTATGATGCTAGTTATTACCATTTAATACTTGTCAGTTGCCAACCTTAGGGAATAGTGTGAATCACTTTACTGCATTGCAGCGCGAACTCATTCAGTATTTGTCAGATGCTGAGATCAAGCAAATCCGTAAGGCTTATCAGTTAGCGAAGAAAGCTCATGCTGGTCAGAAGCGGCAAAGCGGTGAAGCTTATATTACCCACCCGATTAGCGTTGCGATGGTACTTGCTGAAATGCGTATGGATCGAGAGAGTATCATGGCTGCACTACTGCATGATGTCTTAGAAGATACAGATATTGATAAAGCAACCCTAGTTACACAGTTTGGCGAACAGGTTGCAGTCTTGGTTGATGGTGTGACCAAATTGGCGAAGATATCTTTTGGTTCTCAGGCAGAGGCGCAAGCAGAGTCATTTCGAAAGATGATTTTGGCGGTGGCAAAAGATATTCGAGTAATCCTAGTGAAGCTGGCTGATCGCCTGCACAACATGAAGACGCTTAGCGTGTTGTCGCGCGCTAAACGCAAGCGCATTGCGCAAGAGACATTAGAAATTTATGCGCCACTTGCTAATCGTTTAGGTATGCACAATTTTCGTATTCAGTTTGAGGAGCTTGGATTTGCTGCCATGTATCCACTACGTTATCGAGCGTTAAGCAGCGCGGTGCAAAAAGCACTAGGTTTACGTCGTGAGGCCTTAATATTGATTGAATCTAGGATCATTACTCATTTACAAGAGCACGATATCACTGTAAAAGGACTGGTTGGCCGGAAAAAGCATGTTTACAGTATTTATAAAAAAATGCGAGGCAAGCGTTTACCTTTTTCTGCCATCATGGATATGTATGGTTTTCGCATCATCGTTGACAGCGTTGATGCTTGCTACCGCGTACTTGGCATCGTTCATAACCTATATAAGCCATTGCCAGAGCGCTTTAAAGACTATATCGCAATGCCAAAGGTGAATGGCTATCAGTCACTGCATACCACTTTGTTTGGACCCTACGGTGTTCCTATCGAAATACAGATAAGGACAGAGCGAATGGATCAAATAGCAGAATGTGGGATTACCGCTCACTGGGTTTACAAGACTGATGAAGAGGTTAGCGAAACACAAATAAAAACTCAAGAATGGTTAAAAAGCTTGTTAGAGATTCAGCGTAGTACCGGTAATTCGCTTGAGTTCATTGAAAATGTAAAAATTGATTTATTTCCCGATGAGGTTTACGTGTTTACACCTAAAGGCACTATCATGGAGTTACCGGCAGGAGCAACTGTGATTGACTTTGCTTATGCTGTACATTCAGATATTGGTAATAATTGCGTTGCAGCTAAAATCGATCGACGGCTAGCACCATTAAGCACGCAGTTAACTAATGGCAAGACCGTAGAGATTATTACGGCGCCTGGTGCAAGGCCAAATCCATCCTGGCTCAATTTTGTCGTAACTGGCAAAGCACGTAGTAACATTCGCCATTTTATTAAAAGTCAAAAGCGTGCTGAGTCTATTTCGCTTGGTAAACATTTATTAGAAGAGGCGTTACGTTATTTCTCTACTTCGTTAGCTGATATTAGTCAGCAACAGATTGATATGATTTTGCTTGGGTCTAATCTTGAGAGTCTAGATGATTTGTTTGAGACGACTGGGCTTGGCCAGCAAATGCCATTGGTGTTGGCGCAGCGATTAACGCAGCAAACTGCTATTGATTCTTTTTCTATTGATAAATCAGTTGTGCCGGCTATCAAACCACTGGCTATTATGGGCAGCGAAGGGATACTAGTTAATTTTGCTGATTGTTGCCGCCCTATTCCAGGTGACCCTATTGTTGGGGTGTTAAAGTCAGGTCAAGGTTTAGAAATTCATATCGAACGCTGCCAAAGTTTAGGCCCGATCGAACAGCGAGGCTCGGCTTATTTCCCAGTATGCTGGCAAGAAAAAACCCAAGGTGAGTTTAAAGTTGAGTTAACGATAGAGGCTTCTAATCAACGTGGTGCTCTTGCATCTATAGCGGTTGTAGTAGCCGAGTCGAGTTCAAATATCGAAGATATTACTCTCGAAGAACGCGACTTGCGTCATAGTAAAATACGTTTAGTTATTACGGTAAGTGGGCGCAAGCATTTGGCAAGCATTATACGTCGCCTGCGTCAAGTGACAGTTGTTAATAGGATTTCAAGAAGTAAGTATGAGGAGGGCTTATAATGCGTAAAGCAATTCAAACGACTAAGGCGCCAGCAGCGTTGGGTACTTATTCGCAGGCTATACAAACAGGCAATTTGGTCTTTATATCAGGTCAAATACCATTAGTGCCAGAAACAATGGAGATAGTAGAGGGTGATTTTGCTGCACATGTTACCCAAGCTTTTAATAATCTTGCCGCAATCATGCAGAGTATCGATGTTAATTTGACTCATGTCGTTAAGCTCACAATTTATTTGGTTAATCTGCATTATTTCCCTATTGTGAATGAGATCATGGAAAATTATTTTTTACCACCCTATCCTGCGAGAGCATTAGTGCAGGTATCAGCGTTACCAAGGAACGCACAAATAGAGGTGGAAGCAATAGTAGATCTCAGTTATCTACATGGCCAGATGCCTAATGGAGATGAGTTTTAATTTTATATCGCAATAGTTTCTTCTGTTATTTGGTAATTGTAAAGAAGGAGGGCTGAAGCCCTCCCTCTTTGTTGTGATTTAAGTTTTGTTGCATAACTTAGACGGCTATTGCTTCATCAGCAAAAGCATCTTCGTCGAGTACTGACATAAAGCCTTGCTTGAAATTTCGGTAAGTGAATTCAAAGCCAGTGCTTCTAAGTTTGCTACTATCGCAACGTCTATTTGCACGAATACGGTTTGCAGGCGCTGAAATATGAATTTGTTCTGCGATCGGGCAGCGCAACTCCTCTCCAAGCCAGCCAATCACTTCATTTTGTTGTGTTGGTTCTTCATCAACACCAATATAAATTTCATTGTCGCCAGGCGTATGCATGAGGTGTTGTAAGCAGTTAATGCAATCAGTCTGGTGAATGCGATTGGTATAGATCTCTGTTTCAGTATAGTGCGCTTTACCAGCTAGTACTTCGTTAATTAAACGTGTTCTTGTTGGGCCATAGATACTGCCAAAGCGGATAATAGCAACGTTGAATTTGCTTTTTGTTAGTATTTCTTCTGCCTGTAGGATTCGCTTGCCAGTGAAATGTGCTGGTTTGGCTTCTGATTTTTCGTCTACCCAGATGCCGCCAGTTTGTGAATATACTGCTGTCGATGAAGTAAATATAATACGTTTAATATTATTCTGGGTTTTTTTAAGATGTTTGAGTAGGTTTTTTAAGCCATTAATATAAATTTCTGAGTATCCTTCATCACTATAATTTGGCGCAGACGCAGTGAAGAACACATAGTTGATATTTTCAGGAATTCTATTTAATGACTCCGGAATATTTAGATCTGCTGTGATAGGTGTAATGCCATCTGGCAAGGTTTGTTTTTTTCGAGTAATCCCCCAAACTTTATAGTTTTGTTTTGCTAGATGTTGACCTAATGCTGTGCCAACGTACCCGCATCCTGCTATGAGTATATTATCCATAATATTTTCTCTCTTGTTGTTAGTACTGTGTTATAAGCTCCGAGTGTGATTGTACAAGTAAAACCGATAGCTTGTTTACCATAACTATCCTTGTATGATAGCAAGCTAACTTCCTCCGGTTTTTTGTGTCAGTTAATTGGTTGCCCACACTCGCTTTGGCAATGGCATTTAGGCCTGCTGCATAAACGCCATCTAACTTAACCACGGCGGATGGTTTGCCAACAGTATTTTGTTGTTGGTTCGTAGCTACCGTAGGGTAAGTATTCTTTTTGTCACATCCGTGCAATACTCTCTTAACAAGCCGTGCCTGCGATGTGATTGTTAAATCCTGTTGAAGATATTGGTGGTTGAGTTGATTATCAGCGCTAGTCGATTTGCCGAGATTATTTGCATAATTGGGACTATTTGCTGTTCTGTGATATTTGTATAATGCGTTAACGTGCAGGGTAACAAGCTCGACCTTAAATAATGGGTTGTCACCACTGCAAAATTTAACTGAGTAAAGTAGAGCCATAAACTTCCTTATTTAGAGCTGTACTATTGTAATCACTTTTAAGTTATTATAACCGTGAATGAAATTGCTACAACCCCCTCGCTAGAAAAATTACCGTGTAGTGCATTGCAAGGCGTGGGGCCACGAACTGCAAGTCGACTGCAACGCTGCGGTGTTCATACCATTGCTGACTGCTTATTTTATTTACCGTATCAATATCAGGATCGAACCCGCATTACACCGATCAACCGTTGTCAGGTTGGATATTATGCTGTCATTCAAGTCAGTGTAGTCAGCACGCAAGTGGCTTATGGTAAAAAGAGAACCTTGCGTTGCATTGTCCAAGATGCTACTGGCGAGTTAGAACTTTGCTACTTTCATTTTTCGAAAAGCCAGCAACAGCAGCTACAAGCAGGTGTTAGTTTGCGCTGCTTTGGGGAGGTAAGAGGTTGGGGTAAACAGCGTCAAATGGTGCATCCTGAGTATCATGTTGTATGCGATGCTGAGCCCGAGCCTGTGGCCGACAAATTGACAGCAATTTATCCGACTACGGCTGGTTTGAGCCAGATTCGTTGGCGAAGTATTATTCAGCAATGCTTAGACTTACTGAAACAAGGCGCGGTGTTAGCGGACTATTTGCCGAGTGAAATAATCAAGCAGTACCAGCTTTGTTCATTAACAACGGCGTTATTGTTTTTACATGAGCCACCTGTTGGTACCTCAGTTGAAGACGTGCTAGCTGGGCAACATCCGGCACAACGCCGCTTAATCATTGAAGAACTTGTTGCACATCAACTGAGCTTGCGTCGTGTTCGTCAAGCATTGCGTCAACATAAAGCACGAATTTTTTCTCCGCAGTTAGAGCTTTTTGAACGATTTTATCTCCAGTTACCTTTTCAACTGACTTCAGCTCAACAGCGTGTCGTCGATGAAATTAGGCATGACCTAACAGCTGGTAAACCCATGATGCGATTAGTTCAGGGTGATGTTGGCTCTGGTAAAACAGTGATTGCAGCATTGGCTGCACTTCATGTCATCAGTGCTGGTTGCCAGGCTGCTATTATGGTGCCAACTGAACTGCTCGCTGAGCAGCACGGCTCTAGTATCAATACCTGGTTTCAAGCATTAGCGATCAAATCAGTTGTTCTAACCGGCAAATTAGCCACTAAGCAGCGTCAGCTCGTGCTGGAGCAGATCGCCTCTGGGCAGGCTCAACTTGTTGTTGGGACGCATGCTTTGTTCCAGGCCGCAGTCAAGTTTCACGATTTAGCACTGGTTGTTATTGATGAACAGCATCGATTTGGCGTCGAGCAGCGCTTAGCACTGTTCAATAAGGGTAAAACGCAAGGTTTTTTACCGCACCAGTTGGTAATGACTGCGACACCGATTCCAAGAACTCTTGCGATGACTGCTTATGCAGACCAAGATATTTCAGTCATTGATCAGCTACCGCCAGGTCGAAAACCAATTGTTACTATTGCTGTGAGTCATCAACGTCGCCCTGAGGTATTGACCAAAGTTCGGCAGATTTGCCAGCAAAGTCAGCAGGTTTATTGGATTTGTACTCTTATTGATGAATCTGAAACACTACAGTGTCAGGCTGCAGAAAACACAGCAGCCATTTTGGCGGAAGAGTTTACAGATTTGCGCATAGGTCTTTTGCACGGCCGCCTGGCTGCCGAACAGAAAGATAACATTATGCGGCAATTTAAAGCGGGCAATATTGACATCCTAGTAGCAACCACTGTGGTCGAGGTTGGGGTTGATGTAGCTAATGCGACCTTGATGATTATAGAAAATCCTGAACGCTTAGGTTTAGCACAGTTGCATCAGTTACGTGGCCGAGTCGGGCGTCATCACTTGCAAAGCCATTGCGTATTGCTCTATAAATCACCTTTGTCCGAACAAAGTCGACAGCGAATAGCGGTGATGCGAGCAAGCCAGGATGGCTTTGTGATTGCTGAGCATGATTTGGCGCTGCGTGGGCCGGGTGAAGTGCTTGGTACTCGGCAGACCGGGCTCGCGAAAATGAGAATCGCCGATCTTAATCGCGATAAAGACCATTTGCCAACGGCGAGAGATTTGGCTGAGGCAATACTGTCTCGCTATCCTGTGATAGTCCCGCCACTTGTCCAGCGTTGGTTCGCTGTTGCTGAAAGTTACTATCAGGCTTGAAGAGCTGGCTCATTAGTTCGTTTCTATTGATTGCTTAATGGCTTATTTTTGGATGAAGCCTAGATTAGATCAACTTGCTGTGAATGTGATATTTTGCTTGCCTCTCACGGTATAAGTTTAGATAATCAGTGGCCTTATTAACATCAAAAATTGACATCAATAAGCCGCATCAAAGTTGGCACTTTCCGGTGTGGTAGTGATTGCTATGAGGGTTAGATATGCTAACAGATATGGTGGAAGTGGCGTTCATTCCATCGGACGAGTTCTTGCCTCGAGAAGGATCTAATCCAGTTTCACTAGATAGCGCCCATGAAACCGCTCGCCAAACCCTTTTAGCATTAATAGCAGTAGCCAATGGGCAGCTACCGGCGTATGAAGCATTGCTAAAAGCGCTATCGGAATCCAGCAGCGAATCAGATTGTGTGCTAGCGTTTAATACATTTAAGCGACAGGTGTCACAGCTTGTCTCTAGTTTATATGGTCCTAATCACCTGGTTACAAGAGCACTCAACTCACAATTCGTCAATGAAGACTATAGTTCGGCTGTTGCTGGATACGCTAACGGAGAAGCAGCGTTACCGCAGCTTGTTGTTTACCTCTGTTTAGTGCATGAGGCGCACCAGGCTTTATTCTATCAAGCTAGGACATTTGCTGCGGAAGATAATGGTTCATCAAGTATCGATCCCCTAGTACATACTTTTGATCAGCTATTAGTTGACGATTCAGACGGTGATTTTGAGGTTGGCTTGCAAGATCAAGCTCAGCAGTTACTGTTTAACCACTCCAGAAAATTAGTACTAGAACCATTGAATCTCAAAGCAATGCAGCTACTGCTAAAAAATCTGCAGTTATCCTTATCCTCTCCAATGATCATTCCAGCGATACTTAAATATATTAATGTCACTGATATTGCTCCTCTTTCTCCTGAAGCCAGCTTAGTACTACGAATCCAAAGACTCAAGCAAATGCATTATGTACTTACTATGATTCACGAAGCTTATTTGCGACTTCGATTCAATAGTCGTGATAGTTCTTCTTGGTTGCAATATATATCGGTTAAGCAATATGGTGATCCTAGTAAAGTTAATGATCCACCTGTTTTTACTGGTCAGAGCGATTGGATTCTACATTGTAGTGAATCGAATTTGAAAAATTCGCTCGAGGAAAGCTTGAAGCAGGCTGGTTTTGCTCAAATGAGTGATACACCGCTGCGTATTGCAGCAAGTATCAAGCAATTATTAGAGGGTGGTGGGGTTGGTAAATTTGCCCAGGAGCTATTAGCAGCATTGTTGGTTGAAGGTCGTTATGATCCAGAAAAGGCAGCAAATAAGGGCCACCGTCTAAGTGATCCAAAAGTGAGGCCAGGTTGGCTCGGTTGTCAACATGGCTACCACGTTGTGCAATCTGGTAATAGCGTTTTTCTTATAGCTTTTTTCTACGAGCCTAGGCTTCGTCTAAGAAAATTAAGTGGTGGAGAACGCGATATTAATGTGCGTATCAATACTAGTTTGCATTTTCAAATTGCTCAATACATGCCAGATGGAACATGCAACTATGATATAAGCTTCCTTGGTGCCAAATGTAAAGCATCATTAGCAGTATTACATTTTTTAATATCTCAAGCCTGGAAGCTTGCTAAGCGTGATACGATTTCACCGATTGCGAATGCAGGATTGCGTACTTTAGCTGAAACTTGGCCAGACCAATTTGCTAAGCACGTCGCTTGGGTGGCTCGTGATAAACTTTCCCCGCATTATTTTAGTAAGTTTGCTGAACCTGTGGTTGACCAAATACTCCGTGATAACAAAATCATATCATCATTAAGCGTTTGGCATCGAGCTGAGATAGCGAGAATTGTTCTCACACGATTAAAACATAGAATGGCTAGTGATACTGCGGCACAACTAGATTTAACAGAGGCTGAGCGTCAAGCTTTACTATTAGTATTTTCAACATCAAGCACTATTTTACGCCGGCTATTCGGTATTTTTACTCAGCATGAGTGGGTTAGGCTTGCGTGTACCGATGAACGTATTGCACATGCGTTACTAAATATTCGCCTCGGATCAGTGTATCCACCTTTATTTCGACTACCTAACAAATATATCGCCCGAAGATTCACAGCAAATCAGCTTATCTTAATAATACTCCAGCATCCTGAATCGATGCAGGACAGAGCTTTAT
>CAWUKA010000008.1:0-36344 GCA_963922965.1 uncultured Gammaproteobacteria bacterium
TGCAGGCGCAGCGGGTACAGGCGGTGTGGGTGCAGGCGCAGCGGGTACAGGCGGTGCGGGTATAGGCGGTGCGGGTACAGGTGCTGGTGGAGCAGGGCCAGGAGATACGCAACCAGCGGCTGTGCGCCGACCAGACCCACATAGTGGTGATGACTAGTTCCGAGGTATGTAATGCGATGGATTATTGCGCTAATCACCACGAGTTTTCCATTGTTGGCCAACGCGGCTGACATCGATTTTGGCTCGATTTTCTCTGCTTCTAGTTCTGATGCTTCGGTCCAGTTACTCAGCATGGTGTTTGGTACTGTCACCGGGGTGTTGAGCAGTAGTGGTAGCCAACTGCTAGGCGCGATGTTCCTGTTTTACAACGTTTGTATTCTCGGCTTTGGCTCGCTTCTACTATCTTACCTTGTCTTTAATTCCATCGCTTCGAGCGCTATATCTGGTGAGGTGCTTGGTCGTAAATGGTCAAGTCTATTTGTACCAATCCGCTGTGCTTTTGGTATCGTGCTGTTGACGCCAACATTGTCTGGCTACTCCCTAATGCAAGCTTTGATGATGTGGTTTATCTTGCAGGGTGTTTATGCCGGTAATTCAGTCTGGGGTTATGCGCTCAGTTACCTTGATGCTGGTGGCTATGCCTCAACCGAAGCACCTAATACTGATGAGGTCATTAAAGCAGTGGCGCCGGCAGTACAGATCTTTCAGCTCCAAGTTTGCATGGAAAAGATGCAGCAACAAATCAGTAGCGTTAGCGGTTATGACTACATAAATTTTTATCCACTGTGGGAGTCTAGCCGAGTCTATTTCCCAGGTGGTGGTGACTACAATGCTTATTGCGGTAGTATCAATTGGAGTACTGCTGATGAGTTGGCAAATGCTCGCCAAGCTGGCGTGCAAATGATGTGGATGCAAATCTACCCTTATGCTGCAAGCTATGTTGATAACAATGGTAATAATCCATCTAATATCAGTGAGCCGGATCCGGCGTTACAAGCAGGGATTATGGCAGCAGCAAAAAGTTACATTGGTACTATCGCTGCTGGTACTGCAGTTAATAGTGGTGAGGATTCAGCTGGCTCGTCGAGCAGCAAAAGAAAATTTATTGATGCTGCCCGTGATGATGGCTGGGCTCTAGCGGGTGCGTTTTTCTTTAAATTACTAGCGCTACGTGCAGATAAGGCTAAGCTTGCCAATACTGACTTGCCAACCATTAATAAAGATTGGTCGAATAACATTGGTAGCCTAACGATGCTAACAACAAGCCAGCAGAATGCTATTACCACGTTAGCTGATAAAGTCGATTCATCTTCCGGCACTGATTTAACTACAGTAGTGACTGACAAGTTAAAAGATACCGATTCAACTGATGATAGTAATTTAGAGTCGCTCGGTTTTGATACCTCAACGAGTGGTAAAAGTGGTGGTAAGCTCTTTGTACTTAAATTTGGTGATAGTATTAAATTTGACATGATGGACACTATACTGAGAATTTTTATGAGTGACCTTTGGTATGTTAAGCAACGAATTTTTAAGATGAAAGAACCTGACTATCAAGCTAATCCGATTATTGATCTCGCTGAGATTGGCGCCTATTTGTTGGAAGGTGCAATTAAGGGTTGGGGGTTATCCATTTTACTTGCACTCATGGCTGGTCTGGTGAGTGTAATTACTGGTGCAACCGGTTTTGGCTATGGGGTGATATCAGCAATGTTTTACGTCGTAGGGGCAACTACTTTTTTAATTGCTATTCAAGTTACGATTGGATTTGCTTTTGCTTTTATTGTGCCATTCACACCGTTCGTTTCATTTTTTTTTGGTGTGATCGGTTGGCTTGGTGGGGCGGTAGAAGCAATGGTGGCTGCACCGATTATTGGTTTGTCGCTTGCCCATCCTGATGGTCACGAGATCCTGGGCTATAAGACTAAGCCTGCAATTATGCTGACAGCTAATATTTTTATGCGACCATCACTCATGATCTTTGGTTTGGTCTGTAGCATGTTACTATCATTTGTTGGTATGTACTTATTGAGTTTGGGCTTTGCCACTGCTGAAGCAACTTTAAATGCTGGCGTTAGTATGGGGAAAATGGATAGTTTACTTGGCATTTTTTCTTGGCTATGTTTTCTGATTTTGTTTGGTGGCATTGTTGCTAGCTTGATCACCAACAGCTTTGTTTTGATCCACGATATCCCGGATAAGATTATGCGTTGGCTTGGCGATCGCTCCAGCATTGGTAGTGGCAAAGGTGCAGAGCAAGCAGTCAATCAACAAGCGCGTGGTGCTGGTGGTACGTTAGCGCAACAAGGTCAGCAGCAAGCACAAGGTATGCATGGTGTGATTGGCGGCTATCGGGCTGCAGAAAGTCGCTACAAGCAAATTGGTACTAATGCTAATAACACCGATCCTGGTGGTTAACTTGATGAATATGCAGCATCGTCACCAACATTATATGATTATTACTTTTGTTGTGAGTTTGCTATTGACGCAGGCGCCAGCTGCAACAGCAGCGAGCTTGTTTCCAGTCACGCCGGGTGACGTTTCGATTGATTACCTCGGTCGTATCTTTGGTAATGTTGATTATGTGTTAGGGGGTACCGGTACACAAATCTTAGGTGCTATGTTTAAAGCCTTTAATATCGCAGCGTTGGCATTTGGCAGCTTAGTGCTAGCATATAGTTTGCTGTTATCTCTAGTTAATTCAGCTCATGAAGGTGAGATCCTTGGCCGTAAATTTTCTACCTTATTTTTACCGATTCGCATTTTAATTGGATTGGCGCTATTGGTGCCGAAAGCATCCGGCTATTCTTTGTTGCAAGTCTTTGTGATGTGGACTGTGATGCAAGGCGTGTATGCGGCTGATACCATTTGGGGGGTGGCGCTAGATTATTTAGCAGCCGGTGGTGAGATTTATTCTGCAGGTGCTGATGATGATGCCGTGATTGATGCCTTGCCAAAAGTTGTTAGGCTGTTTCAATTACAAGTCTGTAATGAAGCATTCCAAATCGAATTGGCCGCAACTAGTGATTATGCTGGTATTGTGCTTTATCCGGGTAAAATTTCAGCATCGACCGCAATCTATGGTGGTGACCGTTTAAATTTCCCCGGTAATGATGCTAGCATTTTTAATGCTGCTTGTGGGTATATGACGCTGACCAATGACAACGAGCTCGCAGCGATGACTATGTGGCTTGATATTAAAGGGTACGCGCGGAGCTATGTTACGACTAACGGTAAGACACCAGTAGGTTTATCTGAGCCTGATCTGGATTTGCAGGCGGCAATGATCAATGGTGCTAAAGACTATATCGGTATAATGTACGAGTCATTACATATGGATGAATCGGACAGTGATACCAAGCTAAAAAAAGCCAAGGAACTTGGCTGGATTATTGCTGGTGCCTATTATTACCGCTTGATGGATACCGCTGGTAGTAGGCGTAGCATTGACAGTTCTAACTGGCCGACTATCACCCATGCTTGGTCTGACAACATGTTAGTAAGTAACTACCCAGTTTTGAGTAGCTCGCAATTAGCTGCTATTACTAATATTACAAATAAAGCAGGCACTGATGATAACAGTGAGTATGATATTGCCTATCATGCAGCAGCTAAGCTGAATGCAGGTATCAAAGAAAATGACAAACAATCAATTTTTTCATTACAAGGAGGTTCGGGGAAAAAGTGTAGTAAATTATGGTGGTTTTTAAAAGCTTGTAATAGCTTGCCTTTCGATCTCACCAAAGTGATGTTTGCTATGTTATCATATCATTTAATGCGCATCCGTAGTATCTTGATGAAATTAACTGATCCGGATAAAGCGATTAAAATGAATCCGCTTTATACCATTGCTAAAATCGGTAATTATTTTCTAATGGCAGCGATCGAAGTTTTATTACGAATGGTGATTCTTAGTTTGTTACTATTTGCTGCCGGTTACTGGGGGGCAATTCAGCCACTTGGCTATGCAGTGCTGGCGATGTCAATCGTGATTGCACCATTGATGATGGCAATGGTAGCTGGCTTCATTGTGCTTGGTTTTATTTGCGCGTATTACATCCCCTTTTTACCGTATATCATGTTTTTCTTTGCTACCATTGGTTGGTTTGCTGCTGTTATCGAATCAATGATTGCAGCACCATTGGTTGCGCTTGGTATCACTCACCCAGAAGGTGGCCATGATATCGTTGGTGTCGCGGCACCAGGCTTGATGTTGTTGACAAATGTATTTTTGCGTCCGAGTTTATTGATCTTTGGTTTGATCGTGTCTATTTCTCTGAGTTATGCAGCAATTTATTTGTTAGCGCTTGGCTTTAATTATGCTTCAGTGCGATTACAAGATCATTTTGGCAATAGCATGACAAATATTTTTGCGATTATTGCCTATATGTCAATGTATGTTCTGATCTTGCAGCAGTTGTTTACAAAATCCTGTCAGCTTATCTATGACGTGCCAGACCGAGTGCTAACCTGGATCGGTGGCTATGATCAGCTGGGTTCGAATCGCGGTCAAGAACAAGGTTTACAGCAAGCAGTGCAACAGACTGCACAGCCTATTGGTGGAGCCGGCAAAATGGCTAAGCAAGGATTACAAAGCAGCCAAGGAAAATTTATCGATTCGACTCAAAAACAAGATGAGCCACCACCGCCACCGCCTGATGAAGGTACCGGCACTAACCCAGGCAGTAGTTAAAACATATAGTGTAAATTGTTTTCTTGTGTACGCGTGATGATAGCGAGTTGCTACGCTTTGTCAGTCTGCCTAACGTTTAGTTCAATCATGCTATGTTGGCTAATTACTTTTATGTTGCTATTAAAACCACTGATGTTGAGCTCAAAGATCAGCACTTATCCTGCGAGTTACACAAGTTGCTTTGGATTAATGCCTACTGCAAGCGACGTAGTCGCGTGCCAGCACAGCATCTCTAATCACTAGCAAGCATTGGTCTTAGATCCAAGCATTGATGTTAATTAAAATGATGGCGCGCATAAGGCGGATAAAGCTATATTTGTCTTACCACTGGGCTGCCATGCTGTTGGTGTGACTCGTAGTGGGCTGAAGAAACGCCGAATTACCGCGGATATCGTTGCTCGAATGCTCGCAATCGGCACAAAGACGGGCAACCCCGGCTCGCGGGATTGATAATGAAAGTTAACAAGGTGGCTTAGTTGTCTAGCTGGATTGTAGCGTCTTTATCCGCGTGTTTAGTGGCAGCTATCAGCAGTTTATAGGTGCGTTCATCAATCAAGCCTGCATCGAATTTAGCTTTAGCGTCTTGCGCCATGGTTTGACCATGCTGGCGGAGCATTTTTCGAGTATTCATGGTGACTTCTTCTAGGTCCATATCCAGTAATTGATCGCGAATCTTTTCATTAAAAATTAAGTATTCGCGCAACGCAACTCGTTTACCATCGGTTGACGTGACTAGCTTTTGCCAGATAATCGCGCGCACGGTTTCTAAGATATCAACGGTACGACCGTTGCGCTCTTCTTTTGGAAAGGTTGTTACCAGTCGGCGCATGGTTTCGGCGACACCATTACTGTGCAAGGTGGTATAAACCGGGTGACCGGTCATCGCTGCTTCGAGCACTGCTGACATGGTTTCATGATCGCGCGCTTCACCGACTAAAATCAGCCGTGGTTTGCGACGTAAGGCATTGCGTACGCCCATAGCGAAATTTGGGATGTGGCGTGGAATTTCAGATTGACTAATGATCGACGATGGCATTTTTACGGCATCGTAAACGAATTCGATCGGCGCTTCGTAGGTCAGCATTTTGCGGTGGCCATCTTCTTGCTCCGCGAGATCGCGAATGATGGCCGATAATAAGGTACTTTTACCAGACCCAGTAGCACCTGTGACGTAGATCACGCCTTCTGCTGGTGCCATCGCGGCTTGCAAGTCATCCGGCAATGCCATGGTTGATAATTTTGGCGGCTCGGATGGAATAGTTCGTAAGGTAATTTGAATACCGTGGTGGCCTTCTACTTGGCAGCCGGTACCGTTAACACGATAGCGGTAGCGTTCAGAACGACTCGGCCTGACTTCAAAATAAGTATCAACATCCTGGCCACTTAAAATCTGTGCGGTACCATTCGCGCCATAAATGCTATTTAGGATATCACCAACCTCGGTATTTGATAGTTCACGTCGCGTGACTTTGAACAGTTTGCCAAAAATTTCAGCGAAAACTGGGTGGTTGGTTTGAATCGTGATATCAGAAGCGCCGATCGAGTGACAGTAAGCTAATAAATGTTCTGCATGATCGTTAGTAAAACGTTGTGGTTCATCTGGAATCAAGTAGGTGGTGTCGGCGTTCATTTTGCCACCGCTGGTTGCCAGCTGTCAGCGTTGGTATTGAGTGCTGGCAGGGCGGTGATACGCAAAACCTTGTCGTTGATGCTCATCTCTTGGCTATTACCGGTCACACCGAGTTCTGTTTTTGCGACCCATGGTACGCTGACCATGCGCTGTGCGAGTAGGCGACGATAGATCACCATACCTTTCATATCGCGAGTTAGGCGATGTAGGCTCTCTTTATAGATGTTATCGGCTTGTTTGTAGCCCTCATACCAGCCATCACTGATAAATTTTTCCCAAGCTTTGCCTTCTTCAGCAGTTTTTGGCAGCAGTGAGCCATCAGGTATTTCGGGTGCATTAAACTCTAGCAATAAGTAATTGCGCCAGCTTGGCGCAGTCGTGACAAAGCGGGCTTGTGCTTGAATACGATAGGCTTTATCTGAAAAGCGAATGGCTTCGTTGCTAGCAAGGTGCAAGTTCTGATCAGCTTCGGTCAGCACAGGTGGTAATACATTGTGTTCGAGCATGAGTGCATTGAAGTTAAAAATGCGATCTAGGCGACTTGCCTGAGCTTCAAGTGAATCATTGATAGCTTTGGAGCGTTCAGCTAAACCAGCTTGGGCGCCGATTGAGAGTGCCGTTTCGCGGATTGCCTGCATGCGTAAGTCAGTGGAGCTAGTCGCTCCATCTTTTTTCTTATTCTGCTGCAAGCTTAAGCCTTTTAACTCGCTGAGCTTAAATGCTTCAGTCGTGTCATTGTTGCTACTCGTGGCATCAAAAAGACCAAGATTAGCACAACCGGACAGGCTGAGTGCAACTAAGGTACTAAATAAGAACTGACGTAATCGCATACTGTACTGCCGTGTTGTGAATTTAAAACAAAGTACTAACTAGTATAGCGAAGTTCTAAGGTTTTCCTGCTAGGAAATATTTGAACATCAGCTTTACGGCCACCTTGGAAGCCAATGTCACGAATCAAATCGCTCAATGGTGTATTGCGTGCCGATATTGTCACAATCACAGGTATCGATGGCTGGCGACCAATGATTTTAAATTTGTAATGCGAAGCAGTTGCTAATTTTTGCAAGATTGGTTCAATTGGGCCTGACCATTCAACCGAGGCTAAACCACCCATACCAAGCGTATTCGGATCAGGTGGCGGTGTCGGCTTCGCTTTTGGATTAGCTGCCACTTCCACTTCAGCTAACGTTCGCAATGAATCACTGACTGAGGTCGCCGCTTCTGCTAACTGGTTGCTGACTGCATCGGTGTTGTTGATGAGAGTTGGGTTTTTAATTTTTGTACAGCCGGATAAAGCCATTAAGGCAATTAATGTGTATGCGTAAAATTTGTGTGACGACATTGGTTTAAACCTTTTCAACGTTTGGATTATTGAAACAAGAACACTGAATCATGTCAAGCTGTAGCCACTACCTAGGCTTGGGGCTACTTTGTGTCAGTTTAGTGTTGTGAATAGGGTAATGGCTAATTGGGGAAGATTACTCATTTGCTGTAACTCGCTCTGCTGCCCCAGCGCTAGGTTATTTTCAGTAGCTGCGTCACTTGTTTCGTTAGATAACGCAGTACTAATGATTGTTAAGCGATGCATTGCACTTGTGCCATACATGGATAGTATTTCAACTTCAGCGAATCAAGAAGATCACTAATCGAAAATTGAAGCAGTCAAGGCAGCAGTGCTGGCTGGCGCTTTCGGCAGTGTTTGCAGCAAGTTATCGGGTTTGCTTTTTAATCCTTTTGCTACACTTAATGCATAGCATTAAATAGCGACATTTAGCCGATGAAAAAATACTTGATGTTAGTTTGTTTGCCACTATTAGTCGGTTGCATGGCGCGACCACCATTTGATATGGATAATGTGTGTGTTTATTTGGCGCAGGATTCAACCTGGCTCTGGTCTGGCCGTAGTGCGGAGGCAAAGTATGGGATTCCTTTTTCAACTCAGTTAGCAATTTTGGCTGCAGTAGCAAGAAAAACGCCCTATACGCTGCAAAGTGATTATTCAACACCACAAGACGAAACTTACAAAGACAAACTCAGCCACTTATTAAAGCAAACCTTTAATCGGCAAACAGCACGTGAGTTAACTGCTGCCCGCGATACTGATTGGGCTTTGTTCCAGCAACAGACTAATCCGCCTAAATTTTTCCGCGATGAATTTCAAACTGCCTCTTATTATGTGGCCTGGTATTTGGCACGTGCGGCGCATCGCTTACATTTGCCGACTACCAATGTAGCAAGTCTATACATTGCCTACCGTGTTGGCATTGAGGATTTTCATAATGAAGCGCATAAAACTGATTATCAAATGCGTAACGAGGCGGATCATGTCGCCTATATGGCAAGTATTTATCGTAGTCAAATCCTCAAGTGTGAGGCAGACTTGATTCGCAAGCCAAGTTGGTTGCCTTGGTAATTTGGCACTAAACTTTGTTATCGCTAGCTTAATCTACTGAAGGCAATAGTCTGTTAGGTTAAGCGTTTTTGTAAAGCCATGAGATGAGCAGCAACAAGCGGAAAATCGTTATTTGTCAATTTGTCGCAATTTTATATCACCGATAAATTTTGTTAATTATTAACAAGATAATTATAAGTAGGTGGTTGGTGATAACTGAGTAAAAATGGTGATTTTTATCTATCAGGGTTTTGGATTAGAGCGCAATGTCTAGCCATTTCGGCAAATATCAGCTAAAATTTGTATTTATTGATTTGGAGTCATTATGCATACCACCGTAGTTTATCCAGGCACATTCGACCCAATTACCAATGGCCACACTGATTTAGTCATGCGTGCTGCTCAATTATTTCAGCGTGTCGTCGTTGCTATTGCTGACAATGTAGTTAAGCAGCCTTTATTTCCTTTACAGCAGCGTGTGCAGTTAGCTAAAACCGCATTAGCTGATCTTGATAATGTTGAAGTGCAAGGCTTTAGTTCATTGCTGATGACATTTATGCATCAGCAGCAAGCAAGAGTTATTCTGCGCGGTTTGCGTGCGGTATCTGATTTTGAATATGAGTTTCAAATGGCAAGTATGAATCGACGCTTGGATAATAGCGTCGAAACAATTTTTTTAACCCCAGATGAGCATTGTAGTTATATCTCTTCATCACTAGTTCGCGAAATCGCGAGCCACAATGGTGATGTTAGCATGTTTGTGCCAAAGGTGGTAAACGCTGCATTACTTGAGTGCTTCCGTACTAGCGAGGTAAAGTGACTGTTTATGGCACTGATGATCACTGAGGAATGTATTAATTGCGATGTTTGCGAGCCAGAGTGCCCAAATCAAGCGATTTATCAAGGCCCTGAAATTTACCAAATCGATCCCAATCGTTGTACCGAGTGCATTGGTCACTTTGATGAACCGCAGTGCGTGCAAGTGTGTCCAGTTGATTGTATTCCAAAAAATCCTGAGGTTGTCGAGTCGGAACAAGATCTCCTCGCGAAGTATAAAACCTTACAGGCTGAGTCTGTTTAGAAACGAGTGATATCGCATCTCGCTATACCTGCTATTTTCTCCACACTTTTCATCATCAAAATACATGGGTTACCGACGAATGTTAATGCTAGATGGAAAAATGCTTGTTGTTCGGTTGCTCGCGTTGGATATTTTCCGGCTTATTGCTGGTTAAGGCGAAGCACTCCGGCACAGTGAAGCGCTGCAGGCTACACCTATTTCTTCCTCATCGTCTAACCACGGTAGCGCTTTGGAAGATGGTGTATGTAGTGGCGATCTACTAGGTGCTCCGCAACCAACTTCTCTTGGTGACGTCTCGCTAGCTGGATCGGCACTAGACCGCTGTGGAGTCTGGTTATCCTGTTGTAGCGCTACTGCATGGTAACGCTCCCGAGTGTGTTCATCCTGATGCGGATAGAAATCTCGGTCAGTGAGCCAGCGAACGATACTTTGATCAGTGAATGATGCTTTATTGTTTAAAATAAACTTTATCAGTCGAATGCGGATTGCTTCTTGGTCAATCTGGTAGCGTTGCAGTGAGTGGTTTTTGGATTCAACTCTTTCTAAGACCCTGCTATCTAACGGTTGAATGGTATCTGAGAATAGTCTTGCGAAATTACTTTTGCTTGCTGCAGCTGTCTTTATTGTTTGGATTGCAAGCTTTTTCGAGTCTTCACGAGAGAGCAAAGTATCGAGTAGCAAGAGTGCGCTGTAATTACTAAGCATTTTTAGCTGCGATAACTGCGGTTGGTAGCTAATAATAGCTTGCTGCCCACTTTCACTCGCACTGCAGTAGCTTGCATGAAGTTCAGCAGCTATCATGGCTTGGTAATTTAAGTCGTGCTTGTTTGCCGGTGTGGGTGTTGCTCCAAAATATCCGGCAAGATAGCCGATCGGGGTATCAGCATTGATATAATCAGCAAGGCGTGGAAACACAAAGGCTGTACCCATAAAGGCTACAGCGATCGTAGCGCAAGCTATCTTCAGTGGCAGGAATTGAAAATACAGTGCGGTAAAAAAGAATCCTGGTGCGAGATAGATGGTAGCGAAATAGATTGCTTGCCAGCACTGTTGCCACCAAGGTTTACCAATCATTGCAATTGCAATCGGGTCTTCTAGTCGCTCTTGCTGGTGCCCACGCCATAGGCGCAAACCAAAGCCAACTATAGTTGCGATCAGCCAAGTGATAGTGCTGATAGCAGGTGAGTAATTAGCAACTGCGAAGCCATAGCTTAGCAAAATCGGTTTTGCCAACAGTGCTAGCCAAACTCCAGTTGCAATGCTCGCTAATAGCAACACCCAACTGAGTGCAGCAGTCAGAGTTGGATACGACCCTTCGAGGAGCTGGTAATGCTTTCTAATCGATTGTTGGCGCTGTGCTACTAGAGCTATGGTTGACGGCGCTAAGCATATCGACGCAAGGGCTATGTATGCGATTGCGATGGCGCCAAAGTGAATAGCTAGGTAAGAAGCCAATAAAGTGATAAAACACCAGATAGTTAGCCGAGTACCAGTCAGAAAGTTTCGTATCATTACTATTGAGCCTCCATGGCGCGTCTCTATGCTATCTCGATAGCGTATTTTAGATTGTTGTGCTGAATTATATCAATAAAGTCTTAACAGACACTTAAGGCTATGTATTTAGATTAAACATTTTTTCCAGCTACCGTTAGATTATATCCCCGCCAGATAAAAATTTAACTCATTGAAATAAATAAAAAAGTTAATGCGTTAAAATATTCTTCTTGATCTCCACAGCAATTATGTTCCAATATTGATCAAATTTAGCGAGCGTTGAGAGAATTTATTACGGCGCCGAAGGACAAATCAGCAGCTGATGAATCGACGGTATGGCTTGATAGAAGTAGAGGCTATTGGCAATTAAGCTGCTCTAGTCAAACCGAGATCATTGAAAAGCTTAATCAGTACGCGCGCATGGTAGGTTTTGGCGAGGGGTTGCAGAGCTCAATGAAGGTGACATCTGCAACCGCTTAGCATTGTATTGGTTGCGACAAAAAAAGTTTAGAGCAAAGTGCAGCGTTTGTCGATTTTATCTATGATGTTATGTTTCACCACCACCAGGTCGCTACTACAGAGGTACGTCAATTTATCGATAATCTATTATTTCTACATGGTAAATAGTTTTTAAGTTTGTCGCAAAATGCTTTTGTTGAAAAAATTGCTTTAATTAAAGACGTAGATAAACCAGCTAGGGTATGTGAGGCGCAAGCTTGTTTTTTATTTCATTCCAAAACTGAGCTCGATGAAGCGAGCACGGCATTAGACAAGATAATGTGAATAAAATATTTTTGGTTGGCTGTCAATCTCACGCCGTTGCTGTTTATACTGAGGCGAGTAGTGAGGGAATAGACTACTACTATGATCCAAATTACTCATTAATCAAGGCTGAAGAGTCGCTCACAGTATCACAACTTGTCGATCGGCTTTGGCAGAGTTTTAGTGTTACTGCGCCTGGGCCACAATTCATGTCAATGCATATTTATATTAATCAAATAGCTAGTGTCAGAGTGGCATCAACATCAGTACAGCTTTTGTAAGCTCACAACAACGCGCAGCTCAATTATTAGCGCAGCAACTTAGTCTTGGTCACCTTAATCAAAAAGATGATGAACAGAGAGGTTTATTGTTTTATGCGAGTGCCGATGGCGTCACCACTCTTGTCAAGCAGTTGCTTGCGCATCCTAAGCTTGATAAAAGTCCGGCACGGCTAGAATTAGCTGTCTATAATGCCGCTCGCAATGGTCACCAAGCGACGGTAGAGATATTGCTAGATGCTGGTGCTGATCTCGGTTATAGCTTATTTAGTGCTGTACAAGGTAGTCAGGTGGCGATAAGCGAAGCTTGTTATCGAGCATGGCGCTAAGGGCGCTGATGATTTACAAACTGCAGCAGCTCGTGTTTATCTTGAGCTCGTACAGCTACTGTTGCAGCACGATCTTGATTTGCTCGAGCAAACTGATGGCTATGGTAGTACTGCGCTGTCACCTGCTACACAAAGAAGCCACCTAGAGATCGTCAGAGCTCTGTTAGAGCTATATAGTGCTGAGCCTAGTGTGATCAGTGATATTAGTGGTAGCTTGATGTGCTTGGCGGTTGAAAGTGGCAACTTTGAATTAGTGCGTTACTTACATCAAACAGGCGTTGTCGCCAGTCAGCCTGACAAGGCCGGCACCACACCATCGATGGGCGCTGCCAAATTTAGTTTTATCGCCATCTGTCAATATCTAGTTGAAGACATGCAAGTTGATTGCGCACAGCAAGATACTAAAAGTAATACAGCATTGCATTATGCGGTGATGACCAATCAAATCAACTGTATTGGCCAGACCGCACTTATCAGGGTAGTGTGCCTTATCTCGTAAAGCAACAGCCTATTTTGCTAACGATTAAAAATACCATGGGTCACGCGCCAGTCCACATGGCTGCTAGCTTGGGCTTGATGATATGGTCGCTTACCTTGGTGCAGAACAGCCAGAAATATTAACTGATACTAGTGGCGGTAGCGCTCTACATTTGGCTTGTGTCATCAAACCAGATTCGGCTTATGAAAAAATAGCACAGCGCCTGGCAAAAACTCACTTTAAGCGTTCACAACCCGATACTCGCTCTTATAGAACGATCCAGCATTTGCTCGATATGCAGCATGCAGTGAATACTCCTGATCAGCAAGGACAATATCCAATTCATCTACTCTATTCTCAGCGAAGATCCTGTAGTGGTTCTTCTCAGATCGGTTCGCGTCCATACAGCAATTACGATGCCTACCAAATTAATCATCTTATTGAGCATGGTGCTGATATTGATGCTCAAGATGGCAATAGTGATAGACCGCTAATGATCGCGCTGCGGCAACACCATGCTGATATCCTGCAAAGCTTATTACGCTACTATCCACGCCTTGATGTTGTCAATCAACAAGGTGAATCTATCGAGACTTTATTAGCTAAACTTAAGCGTGACTACACGGTAGAGCGAGCTGAGACGCTTGAGGCTGAGCTATCGCCTACTGATGTTGAGCACGATGAATCTTGGCGCTGTTTACATTACATGGATGGATATCAACATCAACAGGATTTTTCTAGTTTGTTCCACCTGCAAGAGGGCGCTAAACAACGCTGTGCTGCACGTTATACTGATTTGATTTGGCAAGGCAAACTTAGCGATTTACCAGCGAGCGAACGACCTGCGCTCGAGCTTGGTGCAGAAAGTGATTGTCATATTTTTGCACCAGAACAATGCCTGCAGCAGGCACAACAGACTCGGGTTGTGGTACTTTTTAATGTGAATTCATGGTGGCACTAAGATGCTTTTGAAGCGGGGTGACAACTGTCACACAGTGATCCGGATTACGGTGGTGAAGAGAGCGCCTTCATGCAACGATGGCGTGCGCAAGGTGGTTTTGCTCAACGTTGACATCGACCACAATAAACTGTGGTGCGTTGACCAAGGCGAATTTCACGCAAGGTGTTGCCGCACACTAGACACGGCTCGCCACCGCGGCCATAAACTAAGAGTTGTTGAGAAAAATAACCCGGTTTACCACTGCTCTGCCTAAAGTCGCGCAATGTTGTGCCGCCAGCTTTGATAGCATCACGTAGGGTTTGCTTAATAGCAGCAACCAGTCGCTCAAGCCGCACATAACCAATTGCACCGGCAGCTCGTTCCGGATCAATGTTTGCTTTGAATAATGCTTCATTAGCATAGATATTGCCGACGCCGACGACAATATGGCTATCCATGATAAATGATTTAATCGCAGTTTTACGTTTCACCGCTTTTAACTTCAGATAGTCGGTAGTGAATGCTTTTGATAAAGGTTCTGGTCCAAGATTAGCAAGCAACTTATGTTGTAGTGGATCGTTGCGCGTCCAATGGATGCTGCCAAAGCGACGTGGATCGTTGAGGCGTAAACAAAGATTATTGCTAAATTCAAAATCGATGTGATCATGTTTTTGTACTGGTCGGTCAGCATCGACTAAGAATAATTTGCCAGACATACCTAGGTGCAACAGCATGCAGCCATTATCATTATGAAATAATAAATACTTACCGCGGCGTCGTACCGAGACAATCCGTTGTTGTTTTAAATAGCTATTTAAGCGAGTTGGCACCGGCCAGCGTAGGCGCTGTTCACGAACTAGGACGCGGCGAACGGTTTGCTGTTCAACGTATGGGGCAATACCGCGCCGGGTGGTTTCAACTTCAGGTAATTCTGGCACTGTCAGTCCTCCAGCAAGATTGCTGGATCCTAACATTGTTATACATGGAATCCTACAGGCGGGGCTGAGATTAACTAATGGCTGTTAGTGACCTATTCACAAACATATTAGCTTTTTTTCAGGTAATACTTTAAGACCCGTTCCATCGTTAAGCCTTGCACTAGGATTGAGAACATCACCACAATATAAGTAACCAAAATGATTTCTTGATTGGCGCTAGTCGATTTTAATGACAGTGCCAGCGCGATAGAGACCCCGCCGCGTAATCCAGCCCAAGTGAGTAGTGGAACCAACGCCTGTGAAACCTGCTTGTTACGATAAATGCAGTGAATTGGAATAGCGATGCTAATATAGCGGCCGATAAGTGTCACTGGTATTGCAATCAAAGCAATGAGGCCGCCGTTGATGGTCAACGGTACTTGTAGAAACACTAGGCCAATCAGCACGAACAACACGGTATTGAGTAATTCATCAAGCAATTCCCAAAACGCATTCAGTTGCTTGATGTGGCTCGCTGTCACGCCACAGCTACGTAAGTGACTACCGATGATTAAACCAGCAACGACCATGGTAATCGCGCCCGATACCGCTAATTGTTCTGCTAATAAAAACCCAGCTGTCACTAACGATAAAGTTAGCAATATGCAGACTTCCAAGTTATGGGTTTTGATGAGTAAAAAACGTACCAGATGACCTAGTAGATAACCTAGCAATAAACCACCACCGAGTTGTTGTGTGAACAGCAAGAAAATTTGGCTGCTGGTTAGGGTTTGTTGGTTGAGCGTGGTATTGACGAGTAAGGTAAATAAGATAATGCCACTACCGTCATTAAACAATGATTCGCCAGCAATTTTCATTTCAATTTGCTTCGGAGCGTTGGCTTGCTTTAAGCAGCCGAGTACCGCGATTGGATCAGTCGGTGCAATCAGTGCGGCGAACAGTAAGCAATCGCGCAATTGTAAAGACAGGTGTAGTAAGCTGGCAAAGCCCCACAAACAGTAACCAATCAGTAAGGTTGAGATCACAACGCCCGCGGTGGCTAGCGTGGTAAAAGTCTTCGCTTGCTTCATTAGCTCTTTAGTATTGACGTTGAGCGCGCCAGCAAATAACAAGTAGCTAATCATGCCACCCATGAAGGTTTGGCTAAAATCGATGCTTGCAATGATTGGGACAATAAAATCGTCAAACGATGTAAACAATTGATCGATACTGATAAATAGTAGACTGATAACTAATGTAATTACAGTAACGCCAATCGTGCTCGGTAGCTGAATGAAGCGATGATTGAGATAACTGGCAATGGCGGTGAGCGTGATGAGCAGCGCGATCAGTTCTTGCATGGTTAAGGTAACCTCTTTTTACACACTGTGTTTAATCATAGCAGTGATGTCAAGCCTAATGCGAAATGATTGCGATGAAAGCATCTGTTTTCTATCTTATTGTGAAGAGATCGGTGTTAGCTGAGTATGAGCTGCGATTATAGTTGCGCCGAAGGCAATGATGTCGGTAGAATTGATCAGGTAATTGGAGAGGAGTAATTAAAGTGTATCACTACGTTTATGGATTATTGCACGCGAGCGTTATACAAACAGTAATAATTGCTCTTATTTTGACACAAATCACTTTGGCTGCGGTTACCTTGTACTTACATCGTTGCCAGTCTCACCGCTCAATTGATCTACATCCCATCATCAGCCATTTTTTCCGTTTTTGGCTATGGTTGACTACCGGCATGATTACAAAGCATTGGGTGGCCGTGCATCGGCGCCATCATGTCTCACCTGACAAGCCAGGTGATCCGCACAGCCCGGTGGTGTTCGGTTTGAACACTATCTTGTTACGTGGCGCTGAGTTGTACAGCCAAGCAGCGTGTGATCAAGCATTGCTTGAGCAATATGGGCGCGGTACACCTGATGATTGGCTTGAGCGCCATGTCTATCGGCACAACAACCTTGGTATTGCATTCATGTTCGTGCTTGATATCACATTGTTTGGTGTTTACGGCATCACTTTGTGGGCGGTGCAAATGTTGTGGATTCCAGTGTTTGCTGCTGGTGTGATTAATGGTATTGGTCATGCTTGGGGGTATCGTAATTTTGCTGTCAGCGACAGCTCGCGCAATATCATTCCTTGGGGAATTTTTATTTGTGGTGAGGAGTTGCATAACAATCACCACGCTTTTGGTCATTGTGCCAAGCTGTCGATGAGGTGGTGGGAGTTCGATTTGGGCTGGTTTTATATTCAATTACTGCAATTGTTTGGCCTTGCGAAGGTGAATCGTTTAGCGCCGAAATTAATTCACATCTCAGGTAAATCGATTGTCGATACTGAAACCTTAAAAGCTGTGTTTACTGCGAAGTGTCAGTTACTATCCCAATATCGGAAATTGGTAACCTTACCAGTGCTGCAAGCCGAACGGTTGTGCGCGAGTCGGCGTGGTCGTGAAATGCTAAGCTATTTAAAGTCATTATTGCTGCGTGAAGAAAATTTGAGTGAATCAGCAGCTAAGGCAATTCAGCCTTTACTGGAACGCTACCAGTCGCTTAAGCTTGTTTATCAATATCGTCTGCGTTTGCAAGCCATATGGGAACAAACGAGTCTAAGCCAGCTAGAGTTGCTCGAGGCTCTGCAAGAGTGGTGTCGGCAAGCGGAACAAGCAGGTGTCGGTGTGTTGAATGACTTTGTTGCTCGCTTGCGTGGTTATGTGTTGGTACCTGTTAGCGGTACTAATTAATTGGGCTGAGGCATTTACTTACTTCTACCTCTGTGCATACTGCGAGCGAGTGTAACGATCGCAATAATCTAGCAACTTAAATCACCAGGAAGCGTTGAGCTGAGACTGAATTATCGTTACTAATAGAAACGATAGCGCACATGAAGCGAATAAAACTGTATTTATTTACTTTGATGTCCACTGCGAGCGACTCTGTTTAGCAATTGAAACGACACTCATACCTAAATTCATTGACAGAGAGATCGAGATTATGACTTAATCTTGTCTTCAACAAACTCAACGTGTTGACGTACCACAGGATCGTATTTACGGCGTTTTAACTTGCCTTCCGCAGTGCGCTTGTTGACCATAGTGGTGTAGTAATAGCCGGTTGGCTTACCATCAGCTTTTTTTGCGGTGGAGACCAATTTGATTTTGGTGCGGATTTTTTTTGACTTAGCAGCCATCATAAATTCCTTAACAGTTAAACTTTTTCACCACGGGCGCGCATTGTCGCCAGGATTTTGTCGATACCGTGTTTGTCAATCAGGCGCAAACCGGCGGCGCTGAGGCGCAAGCGGACGAAGCGATTCTCTGATTTTACCCAAATTCGCTTCCAGTGCAGGTTAGGTAGGAAACGGCGCTTGCCTTTGTTATTGGCGTGGGAAACATTGTGACCAGATTGTGGTTTTTTCCCGGTTACTTGACATACTTGTGTCATGATTATTCTCTTATTTAAGTCTTTTAGTTAACAACAGTATTTTTCAAAGATGAACTTTATAGCAAATTTTGTGCGTCACGACAAGGGTTTCGCTGGTGCTAATTTGTGGCCAGTATTGTTCTTAGTCTGGTCAAGCTGGCGCTTATCAGCCGATCAACTCCGGTGCGCGAAAGCCATTCATCAATTGTGGGTTAAATGGGTTGATCACTTGTTCAGTTGCCAAGTTAAAACGTGCTGCATTGCCATCTAAGTCAAAGATCAAGCTATAGCTTTTGACATCATCACCTTGTTGCAGGTTAGCTTTGTCAAGCAACTTAAACCATGCCCAAGGGCCGCTATATTTGGCATTGCTGTTCTTGCCGTTAATACTCTTGAAGTTGATTTCAACGAATGGATTGTTGGATTGCGCCCAGCTGTAGCGCATGGTTTTATTGTCACCGTGGCGAAAAGTTGCCTGTTGGCCACTGAGGTTAAGTGAAAATGATTTTACGATTGGCATGAGTGCCATGGCAGTGAGACTAAAATTCAGATGCGGTTGGTTCTGGCTGTCAAAAAAGGTTTGTTGAATGATAAAGCCGCGTTTAAGTTGATCCAAAGTAGCAGGGTGAATTGCCAAGCTATGACCGTCTTTTTTGATTGCGTGCCAGTTTTTTGCTTTGGTGTCGACAAATGCTGCCAGGTAGTGTTTAAAAAATTGTGTTAACTGGCCATTGGGCGCAAAGAAGTTGTTGAAATCAGTTAACCCAATATCTTGCTTGGCAAATTTAAACAGTGGATAGCGGTTGTTGAGCCGGGTTTGATAGCTATAGTAAACAGTCGCCTGCCATTGCCGGTTGATATAATGTTGGGTTTGATTCAGCAGTAGTTGCCATGTTTGATCGCTTAGATTAGTGAGCCATACGCTAAACGGTGTTGGTAACAATTTTGCTTGTTGTTTGAGTTTGCTTAGCGCATCAGGATCTTTTGCTAGCATTCTATTTTTACTTAATTGAAATGCAGCTCGCTCTGGTTGTTGCTGTTCTGCTAGCGTTTGCAATTGTTGCTGTAGAGTATGTAGAGATTGATAATCTTTGCTAAGTTGCTGTCTAGTAAAAGCAATGAAGTCGAATTCTTGCTGAATTGCTTGCGCTATAGTCGAATGATTTTTGGCGTGAGTATGGTATTCGATAATATCAAGTAAACGACTAATTGGTGATTTATGGCTGGTCAACTGCAGTAATAAGCCGTTTACTCGGTTAAGCGTTGTTGGGCTATTCAACGCTGTGTGAGATAAAAATATTTTCCACTGCGCGATATACTCGCTAATGTAGCTATCTTGCAATAAGCGTGATAGTTGCTCAATATCATTGCTGGTGACGATATAATTATGGTGTCTACCCAGTGTATCGTCGCCACTGAGTGCGGCTTGGCTTGCCGCACGAATACCTGCTGGCGTCAGTTTTTCTAGAGCTGCTCTGGTATATAAGCCAGGAATTGTTTGTTGAATGCCATTGTAATTCAGGATACCAGGTCCAAGTTGTGCAATCATATCACCTGGTATTAAGTCAGTTGCGCCGGCGTAAACGATTTTGCTATTAATAATCGCTCGTGCCAGCTTGTATGGTGTGAGTTGACTAAGTTTACTTCGAGCCTTGCCAATTAACTCTTCATCAAGTTGGATGGGGTGAATTTTTTGTTGGCGCGTTAGTTGTAAAAAGTGGCCTAATTGCTGCATTTCACCGCTATTTAGCTCATTTGCTTTGGACCAATGGCGCGTGATCCAAGTAAGCAAATGCTCTGGATTGTTTGGCGTGTTGCCGTTAAAGGTAAGATAAGCTTGTAAGGTGGAATATAAAATTTCTGGTTTTTCAGAATTGCTGAGTTCAAATTTAATCAATTGGAAGATTTTCTTGATCAGTTTTTCTTGCAATGCAATGTGAAATGCTTCGTTGGCTTCTTGCTTAAGTTTGCTGGCATCGCCATGGATTAATCTGCTGGCTAGTGGCAACTCGATTTGATTGATTTGATCAGTCGCTTTTTCTAACGATGTTAGTGCAATTAGGATTTGATGAATGTCGGTGTGATTGATTTGATTTTCAGTTAACGCTTTATAAACGGTAATGTTGGCGTTGGGCGCATTAATATTTGCCAGTTTGGTTTGGTAGCTATATAAAAAGAAGGCGGTTAAGCTGATAGCGATACTAGTATTAATGATCGACGATGATCGAAATAGCATCGACGCTACTTTCATTTGTGTTGTTTGTAGGTTGAGTTTAGGTTGATGGTAAGTAACGTGACGAAATAAGTCGTTAATAAAGTAGCTCTTGCTCTGCTTTGGTGCCGAGTTGGCTTCGCTCAAAACTGGTGTTAAATTAAATGCGGTGTTGACATTATTAGTGATGATATCAATTGTCTCATTAGCTTGTGTAGCACTACTGAAGTAAATACCTTGTAAGCGTAGTCCAGCGTACTTATTCACTGAATTTTCAATTTTCTGCAGTAAACATTCTAATGTTTCTCGCATTGCCTCAAATTGGAGCGGAAATGTTTTAATCAGTTCGTGTTTATCGTGATTGTGTTCATGGTGTAGTTGCCTAAGAACACGGTTGTTGAGCCGCTTGGTCAGTCTGTCAAACTCTGCCATGCTACACTCAAGTAGAGTTTTTTCGGTCGTTTGCTCTTGTTCGTTGAGGTGCATACCCCAGATTTGTGCTAACTCTTCCTGACTAAGGTCATTGAAGAATTCAGTAAAGCCAGCAATCTGATCACACTGCGTAATAACTAAGTAAACAGGTATGGTATAGCGAAATACTTTGTATAGGTCATGTAGTGCACGCCGCAGCTCATCAGCTTGCTGTTCAATCTCAGCTGTATCTCGTTGTAATAAATTTTTGCTATTGAAGGTAATGACGATGCCTTGCACTGCTTCTGCAACCAGGTGCTTCTTAAATAGAAACAGTAAAGCTTGCCATAGTACTCTTGCTTGACTACTACTACTTAGGTAGTTACCAGCAACGTCAAGAAATACTGCGTCACGGGTTACCCACCAGTCGCAACTACGTGTCGGTGTGACTTTTTTCTGTTGCTTTGATAATAAGAAAGATAAGCCTGATTCGGCAAATAAACTTGATTTGCCAGACGCTGTTGGCCCAATGCATAAAAACCAAGGTAGTTCGCTTAAGTTAGATTTTTCCTGCTGGTTGGTTCGAGTGTTGCGCAAGAAGCTAAGAGCACCAGTGAAGCGGCCTTGTAGTGTTTTAACTTCATCAGCAATGCTGGGATCGGTTGGCATTGGTATGTTGTTGGTTTGAATACGGATAATAGCAATCGCGCAGCCAGCAGCGAGCAACCAGCAGAGTCGCGCTAATGGGTGTTGCAGCGGCATCATCTCACCCAATTTGAGTAATGGTCCGTAAAGCCAAACAATGCTAGCAAAAATTGAAAACAGGAGTAGGCTTGTAAGTTGTTCGCGAAAAAGTCCTAGTAATTTATTCATTTGATCAGCCTGTTTCGAGGGAGTTAGGTTAGGTAGTGATGCTGGTGTGGTTTTTGATGTCCTTGATCATTGTATAAATTGGTTCAATTGATGCAGTGATCATAAAGCTATAGCTAACATAGATGCAGGCGATAAAAACGAGTGAAGTCAGTAGTGGCCAAACAAAAGAAAATGGTTTTGGATTCAGTGTCTGTTTGTCTACTTCATCAGTTGTAATCAATAAATTATTTTTTAATTCACCGCGTTGTTCGCGTATAGTTTGATAGAGTTCGGCCATTGTAGTCCGCACTTTAGCTTCACCGTTTTTAATGGTTCGGTAGTGGCCGCGAAAGCCAAGACTAAAACAGTAGTAGATCAGCTCTAAAGTATCGATATGATCACTCGGGTCTTGTTGCAAATGTTGCAAGATAGAAAATAGCCGATCGCTACCCATGTTGTCGTAATTGAAGGTATTGACTAAACAATACTGTTGCCAGGCTTGGTCGCCACCCCAAGTTGTTGCTTGGATCAGCTCATCAATGGTCGCCGATAAAATATAACGAGCGACAACAATAATCTCAGACGCGTAATGGTGTTCTTGAGCTAAACTCTCAAATGCGTGCACCTCATGGCAGAGTTTATTGTGTAGTTGACCAAGGTTAATGTCGTTATCGTAGCGACGCAGCGTACTGGCGATTGCGAGCAGCGGTGCTGCAGCAGTAATCAGTGCATTGATACCGGATTTAGTTTGAAACGTATGGCTTTGATGGTATTTCTGCGTACCAACAAGTGGTGCACGCTTGCTTGGGTCAGCGCGTAACAGCTGCTGGTGGTTGGCGGGCGCTTGTGTTAGCAGCGATGTTTCCGGTTCAATAATTGTTTCATCAGTATTCATTGCTTATTGCCCATCACGCCTTGGATAAATATAAAAAAATTCTACCGTGGCAGGTTAAGTTTAGCAATCCTTTTTGATTAGCGTGACTGAAGTCAGAATCATCTAAATGTTAGTTATCTGTGCAAGTGCGCTGATGATGGTAGAGCATTATGTAGATTAGTCAGAGACTGTGGTTTTAGTATCTAAGCGCTTGATGGTGTCAAGTAGTAGAGCATGTTTTGGTGTGCGCTGCAACGCTGTTCCCCAAACTTGTTCTGCCAGCTTAGTTTGTCCGCTGACCCAGAGTACTTCACCGAGATGAGCAGCAATGCGGCTATTCTGTGGCTGTTGTTGGTGAGATTGGCGTAAGTATTTTTCCGCTTCACTGTAGTTGCCGAGTCGGTATTGTAGCCAACCCACACTAGTCGTGACGCTCGGGTGTGATGGGTTTAGGGCTTGTGCTTGTTCGACGTATTCGGAGGCTTCAGCTAAGCGATCGCTGTCTTCCATTAAGATAAAACCTAACATGCTGAGTGATTCAACGTGGTTAGGACTATACTGTAAAATAAATTTTAAGTCATTTTCTTGCGTGTCAAATTCATTCAAGGTTATTTTTACCATGCTTTTTGCGTATAAAAAGTCAAGATCATTTGGTATTTTCTCTAAGCCTTGTTTAATGGTAACTAATGCTGATTGATGATTTTGTAGTGCAATCAATAACGAGGCTTGCATGGTGACTAGGGTTTTAACTTGGAGTGGATCACTGGGCTTGATTGCAGCTAGAGTTTTTAATGCTTTGTCACCTTGATCCAGTTTGATATAGATTTCTGCTTTACGCACATCGGCAGCAAAGGCGAAGTCGCGGTTGCCAATTTTATGGTAATGTCGCAGTGCTTGTTGCAATTGCTGTTGCTGCTCTTCATATTGACCCAATATGTAATATGCTTGATCACGCTTGCTGTTATCTTTTATACGGCGCAACCATCGTGCTGACTCATCGCGTTGATCTTGCTCGTAGGTTAACACGGCAAGATGTACATACGCCGCATCACGGTGGCTGCTCACCGTTGTCAGTGTTTGTAGCTGTTCGCGTGCTTGTTGATAACGTTTAGTTTGCTGCAAAATTTCGGCATAAAATAATCGCATGTTATGGTGCTCTGGCTGGTTCTCGACCAAGCTTGCTAAGTAGGTCAGTGCTTCGGTTTGATGTTCTGCTTGGAGTAGCAGCATGATCGCAGTGCGTTGTGCTGCGACATTGGCTTGATCGTTGTTGGCCCAGACGATGGCGGCTTGTAATGCTGGCAAAAGGTAGCCATCAGCGATTGCAATTTCAGTAGCTCGTTCAGCAATGGTTTTGTCTTGGGTGGTTTCAGCTAAGCTGAGGTAGTAGCTTAAGGCGGTTTTGCTATCATTTCGACTCAGGGCAATCTCAGCCAGCGTGGTCGCCTCAACCACTTCAGCACGGTAGCGCATTGACTCAGAAAGCCCATCAATCGTTGAAACTTTAGTCCTATTTGTCTGTGCATTTATTTGCGTGTAAAATGCGACCATCAGCATGATAGCGACCGTGGTAAAACGAATCACTTGGGTTTTTGCCTGGTTCACGCTGAATCGCACGTTGTTTTTCATATACTTAGCCTATTGTTAACTAAGGTGATGCTTTTCCCGTAGGTAAGTTGTCGGCATTTTGAGCAAAAAATAGAGCTAAGCGGTAATTTAATCTATACTCTGACGAGTGCAATAACATTAACGAAAACAGTGGGTTAAAAAGTGCTAGTTGCTTGTGGTCTAAATCATAAAAGTGCGCCAATCGATTTGCGTGAGCGCGTTCACTTCGCAGCAGAGCGGTTGCCGCAGCCGCTACGGCATTTGGTGGCGAGTGAAAAAATCCAAGAAGCCGCGATTTTGTCGACCTGTAATCGCACTGAGTTGTACTGTTACAGTGCTGAGCCTGATGCTATTCGCTACTGGCTTGCTGCCCAACATCAAGTGCAGCTCACAGAGCTTGATCCACACCTCTATTTTCACCAACAAACTGCAGCTGTGCAGCACTTGCTGCGAGTTGCCAGTGGGTTAGATTCAATGGTGCTAGGTGAACCACAGATTTTAGGCCAGGTAAAGCATGCTTATAGCCTCGCGAAACAGGCTGGTACCATCGGCGCTCATCTTGGTCGCCTTTTTCCTTACGCTTTTTCGGTGTCTAAGCGTGTGCGCACGATTACTGAGATTGGTGCCCATCCACTGTCATTGGCATTTGCTTTAGTGAGCCAAGCAAAAAATATTTTTTCCAATTTAGCGGCAAGCCAAGTGGTGATGATTGGTGCCGGTGAAACCATTGAATTGGTGGCCCAGTATTTTACTGGTTTGCAGTGTCAGAGTGTCTCTTTTGTCAATCGCTCGTTTGACAAGGCTAAACAACTTGCCACACAGTTTGGTGGTACTGCAGCCAGCCTGGCTGATTTAAAGGGCGTATTACAGCATGCTGACATCGTAGTATCGGCAACCGCGAGCTGTGATTATGTGTTACATCGACACCAACTTGAAGCAGCACTCAGCCAGCAAAAACGCCGCCCGCTATTTTTAGTTGATTTGGCTGTGCCACGTGATATTGATATTTCGATTGCTGAGATGCGTGATGTTTACTTATATAACATTGATGATTTGCAAACGATTATCGATCAAGGCGCAGAGAAACGCAGTTATGCAGCGCTCGAGGCTGAGGAATTGATCGCAACTTATGTTGATGATTACGTGCGTGAAGTAAGAGCGCTGAGTGCAACAACAGCAATTAAGCAGTATCGCGAACATGCGACGAGCATGCGCGATAGCGAGGTCGAGAAAGCGATTGCTAAGTTAGCGAAAGGTAAAACCGCTGATGAGGTCGTACAAGAGTTGGCGCACTCACTTACCAATAAATTGCTCCATCAGCCGACTTCAGCTATGCGCAAGGCAGGCATTGAAGGCCGGCAAGATGATTTGTTGCAGCTCTGTAAGATTTTTAAGCCTGAGTCTGATGATTAGCCTTTCTTATTTATCTATTTGCGGTAGAATCAGCGGCTATGAAATCATCGATACACCTCAAATTAGCGGCCCTCGCTGAGCGCCACGAAGAGCTGGCGGCGCTACTTGCAGATCCGGCAATTATTGCCGAGCAAAATAAATTTCGTGAATACTCAAAAGAATATGCTCAGCTTGAACCACTGGTGCATGCATTTGCGAGTTATCGTCACTTGCTAGCGTCAATTGAAACTGCCACTGCTATGCTTGCTGAAGAGCAAGATGCTGACATGCAGGCCATGGCAGAAGAAGAGTTAGCGGCGTTGCAGCAAGATCTACCTCGACATGAAGAGTCACTACAGTTATTGCTATTGCCGCAAGACCCAAATGATCACTGCAATGTGTTTTTGGAAGTGCGTGCCGGTACTGGCGGTGACGAAGCTGCTATTTTTTCCGGTGATTTGTTTAGGATGTATAGTAGGTTTGCAGAAATTCGAGGTTGGCAAGTTGAAGTTATCAATGAAAGTTTGGGTGAGCACGGTGGCTATAAAGAAATTATTGCTCGTATTGTTGGTCAGAATGTCTATTCCCAGTTAAAATTTGAATCTGGGGCACATCGAGTGCAGCGAGTCCCAGTCACCGAGTCGCAAGGTCGTGTGCATACTTCCGCTTGTACTGTTGCAATCATGCCTGAGGTCGATGCAATCGAGACGATTGAAATTAATTCGAAGGATTTACGAATTGATACTTACCGTGCGTCCGGTGCTGGTGGTCAGCATGTTAACCGTACCGATTCAGCGGTCCGCATTACTCACCTTCCAACTGGTGTTGTTGTTGAGTGCCAAGACGAGCGTTCACAACATAAAAATAAGGCTCGAGCAATGTCACTATTGCAAGCAAAGATTTTAAGTGCGGAGCAAACCAAGCAGCAACAAGAGCAAGCGCAAACCCGGCGCTTATTAGTTGGCTCTGGCGATCGCTCTGAGCGCATCCGTACTTATAATTATCCGCAAGGTCGCGTTACTGATCATCGTATAAACTTAACTTTATATAAGCTTGAAGAAGTCGTTGCTGGTGATTTAGCTCAGGTCATCGAACCATTGCTGCGAGAGCATCAGGCCGATGAGCTTGCATTGCTTGCCAAAGAGTCTTAATGGCTAGCATTAAGCAACTGCTTCAAACAGCAACTGCTACGTTATCAGCAACAAGCGATTCGTCAGCGTTAGATGTGCAGGTGTTGCTGCAGCATGTGTTGCAGCAACCGCGCAGCTATTTATATGCTCACCCCGATTATGTCCTCACCACAGCTGAGTTTGCACAGTTGCAGCAATTACTGGTTGCACGCGCAATGGGCCAGCCAATCGCTTACTTAACTGGTGCTAAAGAATTTTGGTCGTTGTCTTTTCGAGTGAGTACCGATGTTTTAATTCCACGCCCGGAGACTGAGTTGTTAGTCGTCATCGCACTTAAGTTGCTGAATGCTGATAGCAAATTGACAGTCGCTGATTGGGGTACTGGCAGTGGGGCTATTGCTTGCGCCTTGCAGCATGAGCATCCGCACTGGCGAATCGATGCATTAGACATTAGCACGGCGGCGCTAGCAGTTGCTCGGCAAAATGCACGTCAGCTCGGTTGTGAGCAGATTCAGTTTATCGAATCAGATTGGGCGCAAGCTTTAACTCATCAACGCTATCAGGCGATTATTGCTAATCCGCCTTATGTTGCAGCTGATGATCCACACTTACAGTCTGGTGATGTTCGGTTTGAACCTGGTTTAGCACTGATTGCAGCTACTGCAGGTTTGGCAGCAATTGAACGGATAATGGCAGCAGCGCCTGCTCATCTGTCAGCACCCGGCTATTTATTGTTTGAGCATGGCGCGTCGCAGGCGCATGCAGTGCAAGCACTGTTTCAACGTTATGGGTTTGTTGATTATCACTGCTTGCAGGATTTAGCTGGTCACGACCGGGTCAGCTATGCTCGTTACCCTGTTTTGTAGTTACTATCTGCGTATCTTGACGCTTACTGAGTGAGTTTTGCCGCGAAGCTCCTGATTTGCTTGCCGCGTCGCGTGACATCGGTTAGATTGGTGGATTAAAATTGACGATTGTTGATCGAAATGTGCTCTTTTATCCTCGATTATTGCTGTGACAAGCGGTCAATTCAGAAATTTTTGCTATGATTTATTGAATAATTCGTTATACTATCGGCCCTATCTTATTGTTGTTCATATATTTTACTAGAGACGTGGGCTAAACGAGGCGTTAAGGAAAAATACTAAATACAGATTCATATTGGGTCGGGAGATTGGTTATGTCAGCGACAAAGAAAGCAAAAGTACAAACTCAAACTGTGCTCACCCACATGGGGATAGAGCCTTACCAACCAGCCAAAGGTGAAGCATATATGAGTGATGATCAGTATGATCACTTTCGTAAAGTTCTGTTGCTCTGGAAACAGCAGTTGCAAGAAGAGGCAAATCGTACTGTTTCGTTAATGCAAGATGAAGCGGCAAATTTTCCTGATCCGACCGATCGGGCTAGTCAAGAAGAAGAGTTTAGTGTTAAGTTGCGGACTCGCGATCGTGAGCGTAAGTTGATTAGGAAAATCGATCAATCCTTAAAAGCAATACAAAGCGGTGACTATGGCTATTGTGTCGCTTGTGGGGTTGAGATTGGTATCAAGCGCTTGGAAGCGAGGCCAACTGCTGAAATGTGTATTGACTGTAAGACCTTGTCTGAAATCAAAGAAAAACAAATCGGCCGATAAGGTTGTTAGGCTTATAATATCGGGTTGTTTTATCTTTTTGAGTTAAATTACCATTTGTATGGTTAAAAAAATCAAAAAAAATATATGACTCACATAACTCATTCATGACTCACTATGAGTTATAAAAATTTAGTGAGTCATATTTTTAATAATTATAATAAAATATAACTCATATGACTCAAGTATGACTCAGTGAGTTAATCAAATTGCACTATGACTCAGGCACGGGTTTAATTGATTGCGGTTAGTAGCGCCACTTGCGGTTATAGAGTGCTGGCAAGGCTTTATCTAAACTCGGGTGTAAAAAAGCATAGTTTAAATCAGTGAGGCGTTTTGGGATGACGTGTTGGCCCCGTAGAATTAACTCTTCCGCCATTTCGCCGAGTAACAGTCGGTAAATGCCAACCGGTAATTTAAGTCGAGCTGGTCGGCGAAAGATTTTTGCCAGTGCCAGTGAAAATATAGCTTGGGGCACACAGCCAGGGGCAACCATGTTGATGGCGCCGCTGATCTCACCTTGCGTGAGCATAAACTCAATACTCGCAATCACATCAGCTAAGGTGATCCAGCTAAACGGTTGCCAGCCAGTATCGATTTTGCCGCCAAGGCCAAAATAATGTTGCCATGCAAGTGGTGGTAGTGCACCGCCTTGACGTGCAAGCACGATACCAAAGCGCAATAGTATCACGCGTGTGCCAGCTTGCTTCGCAACAGAAGTTGCTGCTTCCCAGCAGCGACACAGTTGGGTTGAAAAATAATCCTGCTGCTCTGGTTTGAGTTCAGTGTCTTCGCTGATGGCATTCGGTAAGCTTTTTACGACGCTATCTTGAAAACCGTAATATGAGATCGCACTGGCATTAAAGAGTGGTGGTGAGTTAGCGCCAAGCTCGGCGCAAGCGCTAGCGATGATGTCTGTGCTTTTGATACGGCTCAGCATCAGTTCTTGTTTGCGCTTATCACTCCAACGTTTGTCACTGATATTGGCGCCGGCAAGGTTAAATATCGCTTGGCAATCTTCCAAATGTAGCAATGAGTTAGCGCTGAATTCATCCCAGCTAACTGCTGTCACTCGACTGCCAAAACGTTTGTTGATCTTTTCTCGACTACGACCGATGACGGTAACGTCAATGCCTTGTGCCAAGCTACTTTCAGCTAATGCAGTGCCGATTAAACCGGTGCCGCCAGTGATGATGCGTTTCATGATAGAGTCCTGAAATTGATTATCATAAGGCGGCAAAAACCTGTTCCGCAGCAGCCAAAGTTGCGTCGATGATAGCAGGGTCATGCTGGGTTGAAATAAATGCGACTTCGTAAGCTGATGGGGCAAAGTAAACGCCGTGCGCCAGCATAGCGTGAAAAAATTGTTGGTAGCGCTCAATGTTGCAGTTGGCGAGTTGGCTGAAGCGTTCAATTTTGGTTTGTTCAGTGAAGAAGAGGCCAAACATGCCAGTTGCTGCTTGAATATGCAGCGGGATGTTATGTGCAGCTGCACACTCCAATAACCCTGCGGTCAGCAGTGTTGTGCTATCAGCAAGTTTGTCGTAGACGCCCGGCTTGGTTAACTCTATGAGGTTGCTGAGTCCAGCGCGCATGGCGATCGGGTTGCCGGATAAAGTTCCGGCTTGATAAACTGGACCGAGCGGTGCGACCAAATTCATGATCTCAGCTTTGCCGCCAAACGCACCCACCGGCATGCCAGCGCCGATGATCTTACCTAACGTCGTCAGATCAGGTTGGATGTTATAAAGTGCTTGCGCGCCAGCAATATTGACCCGAAACCCAGTCATGACTTCATCAAAGATTAATACACTTGCGTACTGATCACAGAGTTGACGCAGTGTCGTTAAAAAGTCTTGGCTAGCTGGAATAAAATTCATGTTGGCTGCGATCGGTTCGACAATAACCGCAGCAATTTCAGCGCCAAATTGCTGAAATAATTGTTCGATAGCGTCAACGTCGTTGTAATCGGCGGTGAGGGTTTCGGCGGTGACCGCGGCGGGAATACCAGGCGAATTGGGTACACCCAGTGTCAGCGCACCAGAACCGGCTGCAACCAGTAATGCGTCGACGTGGCCATGGTAGCAACCGTTAAATTTAACGATCTTATCACGCTCGGTGTAAGCGCGTGCTAAGCGCAACGCTGACATGGTCGCTTCGGTGCCGGAATTAACCATGCGTACCTTCTCGATGCTCGGGATTAATTCACAAATGGTTGTTGCCATTTCAACTTCGAGTGCACAGGGTGCGCCGAAGCTTAAGCCCTTCGCCAGGGTTACAGTGGTGGCATCGATGATTGCTGGATGGGCATGACCTAAGATCAATGGCCCCCATGAGCAAACGTAATCGATATAGCGTTGATCATCTTCATCGATCAGGTAAGCGCCTTCACCTTGCTTGAAAAACAGCGGTTGACCGCCAACGCCATTGAAGGCACGTACTGGTGAATTGACACCGCCAGGAATGACGGCTTGGGCTTGTTCGAATAAGGTTTCTGATCCTGTCATGCTTATCTCTACTGTTGATTAACGCGGTGATGCGCCCAATATAAACGATTTGGAATGTGTTGTCCCATGCCGATGCGGTAACTGTGTTTGAGGGTTTCCCAAGTATATTCCTGCGCTTCGTGAATCGCCGAAGTAACCTCTAACCCTTGCGCAATTAAGCCGGCACTCGCTGCACTCAGTGTGCAACCAGAGCCATGATAGCTATAAGGTAAGCGCTGCCAAGAAAAACGCTCTAGCAGACGGTGATTCCCATATAAAGTATTGGTTACAGTAGGGGTGTTTTCGCTAGTGCCGGTAATTAATAGGTATTCACTACCGCAACCAAGCAATTGTTGTGCGCAGGCATCGAGCGTATCAGCGTCAGGGGCGAGTAACCGCACTTGCTGACTATTGACGATCATCAATTTCGCCAGTGGGCACAGCAATGTCGTCAGCGCTTGGCTAAAATCACTGGCCATGATTTGCTGATTGGTTAACAAGTCAGAGGGATCGAGAATAATGGGCGTGTCGGGATAGTCACTCAGCAAGGTATAAATCGCTTGTAAGTTATCGATGCTAGACACCATGCTCACCTTAAACGCATGCACTTGAACATCTTCTAAGATCGCACGCGCTTGGCTAATGACCAGGCTAGTTGCGATCGCTTCGTGACCTTTGCTCTCTTCTGTGTCGCGAACTGATAAATCAGTGAGGATTGGCGTGCAATGGCAACCCATACTAAGTAGGGTTTCGATATCAGCTTGCAGGCCGGAGCCACCGGTTGCATCGCTACCGGTAAAAGTCATTACCACGGGAATGCTATCTTCGTTTTGTCGTATTTTATACATTAGCAAACTCCTTTACACATCGTGCGTGAAGCAAAATAATTTAACTGCTGTATTAAAACGGTTGTACGATCACTAAAATCACAGCGCCAACCAGGAACAAGACTGGTATTTCATTGAGGACACGGTAATAAACGTGGCTGTGTTTATTGCGGTCGTATTTAAAATCCAATAATAATTTACCGCAGTACAGGTGGTACAAAATTAAAAGCCCGACGATGCTAAGTTTGGCGTGCATCCAACCCATGTGTAGATAACCCTCAAGGTTATAACTCAAGGCCCAGAGCCCAAAGATGATAGTGAAGAGGCCACCCGGGGTCATAATGCCGTAGAAAAGTTTACGCTCCATGATTTTGAAGCGTTCGATGCCAACCATGTCATCAGCCATGGCATGGTAGACAAATAGGCGTGGCAAATAAAATAAACCGGCGAACCAGGTCACCATGAATATCACATGCAGTGCAATCAGCCAGCGCACGCTACTCTCCTACTTAATTAACAAAGAATATCAAGCAAGCATAGTAACCTATGGCGCTACCCTTGCAAAGAGGCGCTGAACATATCACAATGTTGGAACTTTTTTTGTTTTTTTAGTTACCACCGAGGTTAGTCATGGCACAGCCAGTACAGCAATACACGCCAGCCCCTGTTGTTTTCACCCAAGCCGCTGCCGATAAGGTCCATGCTCTGATGTTGGAAGAAAACAACCTCGATCTGAATTTGCGCGTATTTATCACCGGTGGCGGTTGTTCCGGTTTTCAGTACGGTTTCACTTTCGATGAAACCACCAAGCCTGATGACAGCGTGGTCGAAAAAACGGTGGCGGAACCCAAGCAAGCCATCGTGCGCCTCCTCATTGACCCACTCAGCCTCGCTTACCTCACCAATGCCGAAATCGACTATGAAGAAGACCTCACTGGTTCTCGCTTCATCATTCGTAACCCTAATGCCAGCACCACCTGCGGCTGTGGCTCTTCGTTTTCGGTCTGATTCAGCCATTTACCATTTACTAGCCTTTCTACCAGCTCTTTTTTTGTTGCCTAGTTGTACGATAAATCATCCTATTTTTCTGTTATTTCAGCTAACACATTGAAATAAAATGGTTAACTCATTTTGCCCCTTCTACTTAATTTGAGTATTTTAAGTTTAAACCAAGGTTGTCTTAAGGTTGTCTTAAGGTTAAAAAAGTATAATTATTAACCAGCTATGAATAGAACTCGGATGAGTCATTACTAGCATAAGGGTCAATCAGTTAACCAAGTTTAAAATGGATAGGAGAAGATGAAATGGCAGGAGAAGATGAAATGGCAGGAGAAGATGAAATGGCAGGAGAAGATGAAATGTCAGCAGACCAAGCAGCAGGAGGCTGGTGGGGTGCTATTAAAAATTTAGCGGGCGCGATCGTAACGGCACTTGAGGACATGGCAAAGCCAGAAGATGATGAAGAAGAAGCCGAAGAAAAAGCCGAAGAAGAATCCAAAGAAGCCGAAGAAAAAGCCGAAGAAGCCGAAGAAGAATCCAAAGAAGCCGAACACCCCAAAATAGCGATGCCCTATAGCATCAATTCGGTGTTTGTAGACTGCGTTTTAGCACTAGAAGCATTTGGCGAATGGATTGTAAAGTGCATCACTGGTATTCGACAGGGCCTGGCAAAATGCATAGGCAATTTATGGCAGCTGCGGGCTTATATTGCCCTAACTGTAGCTATTGCGATAACTGCTTCGCTGTCAAAAGCACTATATAGTGGTGTGCCGTTTCACGGCAGTATTGGTCTAACTAAAGCTTTGATGCTAGTTAGTTTCAACTTGACGGGTCCGATCTTAATTGCTGCAGTAGCGGTCATGGCAACTTTGACGTTGGCCATCTGTCTATCGATGATGCCATGGTTCCGTGCTGCAATTCGTAAGGCTACAACAACAGTCACGAGCACAATGCGCGGCCCTCAGATCGGAGCAGTAGCTGAAGAGCCAGCAAATTCTAATCGGCGTTTCAAGCTATCGGGAGTCGCTAAAATAGCAATCATGATTGGCGTGCTGTTGGCTATCGGTGCGAGCTTGATTATCGCTGGTGCTACCGGTGCGTCGATCACGATTGCCGGTGCAACTATTATGACAAGTAGCGGGCTAATCACTGTAGGTATTGCCATTGGTGTGCCACTTCTCTTGGGTGCACTAATGGTTACTGTTGCGATCGCGGCTAGTCGTATCAACAAATGGTGGCAGCAGCAGGTAGTTGAAAATACAGATGCTGAGAAAGAAGCTGAGACTGATGAAGCAAGAGCAAGACAAGCGTTCGATCGGCTTGCTGCTCAGACTACTAAACCATTATCAGTACGTGCTTGGTTTGCAATAGCCGCAGCGAGCATCGTAGCCGTCGGTGGTGCGTTAACCGCTGTCGCGTTACTTGCGCCGGTGTCAGCATTAGTCACCAAGATCTTACTGACTGCTGCAGTAGCAATAGTTGTGTTGCCTGTTGTAATAGTGTCGGTAGCTTCAGCTATCAAAGCATGTGGAGCATTAATTACAAAATCAAGACGGCAAGGTGAAGTTGAAAGGGAGCAAGCGACTATAAGCTATCAAACTCGCTTAAATAACCTCAAAGCAGTTGCTGGTGTGTTTGCCATGGCTGCTGTGTTTGGTCTAGGTGGTGCAGCGATCGTAGCTGGTGCGTTTGGCTTAACGCTAACAGTAGCAAGTGTCACCATCAGTAGTGTTGCGTTGATTGCAACTGGTCTTTGCTTGGCTGTACTGCCTTGTATTCCAGCTTGTACTCGATTAGTTAAGACAGCGATCCAGAATCGTCGGTTAGCAATGCGAGGTAATGATGGCGTGGAACACCGACTAAATCTAACAGATAAACCTAACTTTCATCTGCGTAGTAATGCAGTTATTCGCATTGCAGCAAAAGTGTTGCTGCTAGGAGCAGTGCTAGTTGGTATTGCTATCGCAGCTGGTATTGCTGCAGCCCACTATGCCGTAGTATTGCCATTGTCAATTAGTGCGGTTTTGCCAGTGTTACCACTGGTACTAATTACTATCGCTGCGACTTTGGCGGCTAGTTTGTTATTAGCTTTCGCTTATTCTACTGTGCACTACGGATTGGCATTGCGATCATACGCTCAAAATAAAGTTGCTCAGTCGCCAACAGTGATTGAAGCACAGCAAACTGTTCGGCGCTTAGAACAAGATCTCAACCAAGCGCAAATCACAGTTCGCCAGCACGAGGGCCAACAGCCATCAGACGATTATAGTTTCACTAATCAAAAGGATGACCTTGCTGGTGCACTGCAAGGGCTACAAAACGCCAATGAAGCGCTTACCGGTGCACGACTTGCACTGGTTATAGCGCAGCAGCAGGCTAATAGTCTAATATGGCGCGAAATCGTTTTTGGTCGTCGTGTGGCATCTGCTGCTGAGGAAGGCAGTGAACAGGCGGATTTTTTCTCCCCGCAAAAGTTTGATACCCCTCCAAGTTCTCAGTCCCCAGCATCGCCTCAAGGTATTCGAGCTTATGCCCCCCATACTCTCACTAGTGCACTGGCAAGCCGCACTGCTTCTGGACCAAGCGCACCAGTAGGCTGGCCCGTAGTGGTTGCTAGCACATCAGAGATGCCCAGGGTCAGAGATGATGCCCAGGGATGGCTTTTTGCGCCAGAATCTATTTGGATGCAGCGATCAGGAGATGACCCACAACCCGGTCAAGCTTCAGTGGTTGGTGGAGAGGCAAGTTTGTCAGATCCAGCGGAACTTGACTACTTTGGTTGTTCTTTCAACCATTTCGGGGGCCATGTATCAGCATAATGCTGTGCTCGCTTGGCGGCGCTAACTCACAGAAAAATCTCAAAAGCCTAGCGCATGCTAGGCTTTTTTTGTGCGTTTTTCAGCAGCTGGGTTGGAAAATAAGCGGTCAAACTAGAGGCAATCTAAGTCGAGCTGGAAATTGGTTTCTTAAGATTACCTTAAGGTTTAGCTGCTATGCTTGCAGCCATAACTCGAGTAAGCCAAGTGAGCTATTCTTCTCTCCTCTCCTCACCAGTCTGCCACTTGGTTTACTGAGTTATAATTTTCATGAACGTTGTGTCAACCTTACCTAAAATACTCATTTAAGTACATCATTTAAGACACTTTTTAGAGAATTTTTGCGGTAAATGTTTAGTAAAAAAATATTTTAGGGTTAAGGCTGCGTTAAGTTTAGTCAAGTATAATAGTAAATAAGTTGGAAGGCAGTAAACGATTCAGTCAACGCTATCTAACCGAACAAGCAGACACCGTAAACCGAGGGGCGACTCTTACTCTCTCCTCACCTAAATCCTTCTCGGTTTACTTGCTGTCTGCCCCACCACTTTTGTCGTCTACCCGCAAATACACCCGAAAACACCTATTTATTCTTTGTTTATTAGCTGGACAGTAAAGGTGATAGGCAACCCAGTAACGCAATCACCATTAGCACTTATACGATGTAATCACCGTTGAT
>CAWUKA010000009.1:0-36234 GCA_963922965.1 uncultured Gammaproteobacteria bacterium
AAGCCACCAACAGTTTATCGTGCCGTCGAGATTTGGCTTGAGCATGGTTTTGTCCATCGCATCGAAAGTTTAAATGCTTATCTCATATGTAGCATTGATCATCGCCACAAAGGTAGCCAATTTATGATATGTGACGATTGCGGTATAGTGATTGAACTGCATAGATGTCAATTGCCACAAACCTTAAAAGATAGCGCAGTAGAAAATAGTTTTATGTTATCGAGTTGCCATATTGAGATTCACGGCTTATGTAGACAGTGTCAGTCAAATTAAATTAGGTACCACAAAAGGTTTGATAAATACGCTCGCTGGGTTTGGCTGGGGTTCGGTAATGTTGCAAATTCGAGTCATCACTATAAGGTGTTTTGAATGCTTCAACTGCATTGTAAAAAAGTTCATAGTTGCCGTTTTCCGCTGCTGTTAACGCTTGTTCAACTTTGTGGTTACGCGGAATAATTGCTGGATTAGTTTGTTTCATTAAGTCTAGTGCCGAGGCAAAAGGTATGCTGTTTTGTTTGAGTCTCGCTTGCCAACGTTGGTACCACTCAGCAAATGCTTTATCTTGGTAGGGCTCGCCTGCTGGTTTATCGATTTGGCTGAGGTCACGAAAGGTATTGGTGTAATCAGCGTGAGTTTGCTGCAACCAATTTAACAAATCAGTGATGAGAGCGGTGTCAGTTTCAAAGTCACCAGCTAAGCCTAATTTAGCTCGCATCATGGCTAACCATTTGCCGTGATAAATTAAAGAGAAGCGATTCATGCAATCCTCAGCAATCGCTACTGCTTGCTTGATATCCTGATCAATGAGAGGAAGTAAAGTCTCTGCGAATCGCGCTAGATTCCATTCTACTACCTTGGGTTGATTCGAGTAGGCATAGCGCCCCATATTATCAATCGAACTAAACACAGTATTCGGGTCGTAACCATCCATGAAGGCGCAAGGCCCATAGTCCATGGTTTTTGCTGTGACCGACATATTATCGGTATTCATAACGCCGTGAACAAAACCAACCCGCATCCAGTCAATGACGAGATCGACTGTGCCAACACGGATATGTGAACTAGCTACCCGAGTCAGAATCGCACCTGGATGGATCGTTTCACGTCTAACTGGCTCACCGGTTGTCACGACTGCGAGGCTACGTGTTGTTGGAATGCCAAGATGATGCATAGCTTCAGCGACAAGATATTCACGTAGCATTGGGCCAAGTGCAGCTCTACCATCACCACGGCGTGAATAAGGTGTTGGGCCGGAACCCTTGAACTGTATATCAAACCTTGCATTGTTTGGTGTCAGGTGTTCACCCCAAACAAGAGCACGACCATCACCTAATAGTGTGAAATGACCGAATTGATGGCCAGCATAAGCTTGTGCAAAAGGCTCTGATCCTTCCGGCAAGCAATTTCCAGCAAATAACTCAGCTTGCTGGTTGCGATTTAAAATCGAAAAATCTAACTCCATTGATTGAGCAAGCTCGTGGTTTAGAATAACCATAGTTGGATTGGCGACAGCTGTCGGCTTGAGTTTACTGAAAAACCGCTGTGGTAGTGTTAAGTAGCTATTATCAAAATTAAAACCGCAGCCCAACATGCTACTCGTCCACAGCTGTGGTTGCATGTTGCTGTAATACCTCCAAAGGAACCACCTGGAGTGCTGACGCTTCACAGGCTGCTAAGATCACTGGCGGTGCAACACCGTGTTGCCATGCTTGTTGCCAGCGCGATGCGCACAAGCACCAACGGTCACCTGGCTTAAGTCCGAGAAAGCCGAACGCTGGCCGTGGTGTTGATAAATCATTACCGTGCTGTTGGGTGAAGGCCAAAAAAGCTGTTGTCATTTCGGCACAGATCACGTGCTTACCCTGATCGCTTGCATCAGTGCGGCAAAAGCCATCTCTGAAGTAACCAGTCATTGGTGTATGGCAACATGGTTCTAAGGCTTGTCCTAAGACATTTTTTTTCATTTTTATCGTCCAGCTATGTATTCACGGCTGTAATAACCTAATGTCAATGGGCTAGTTTTGCAAGCGTTTGTGCAATTGTGCTAACAAATCCGGCTCCACTTTGGCTCTTAAATAGCGACGGCTTTGTAGAATCAGTTTACTTACAGTAAAGCTTATCTATTGTGTTAAAATCATTTCCAATCGCAAGGCACTAGCCATGCGCATTAACAACAATTTATGCGCTGTGTTTGTGACTGAGGTTGTTAGTTGGCCAAAGATGATCGCGTAGCGCTAGACGTTACCTAGCTGAGGAAACCGTCTAATTATCAACGAACCCGAGGGTTGAGTTATTTGGTCGAGATAAGTCAATCATCTCGCGCCACTTAAATAATATATTTAAATCAATAAATTAGAACAAGATTCAGCTGTTGCAAAATATGCAACAGCTGCCGCTGTGGTGTCTTTAATTAGCGACAATCTTGCGACACCGCTATGATATGCTGATTGTTATTTTAAGGTGTTAATGTTTAAACCACTATTCAAGATATCCAACCAAACGGCCAATGCGTTGACCGTCATTGAACGAGTGCGAGGCTTTTTAGAGGCTGCCACGCTATCTCAAGAGTGGCTTGAAAAAATGCAAAATAAAGCACTTGTATTAGAGGCGCACCACACAACCCATATTGAAGGTACCCAGTTAACCTTGAAAGAGTCAGAGCAGCTTTGGCAAGGGCAGCATTTGGCTGATGTTGATCCCGATGATGAAAAGGAATTGCTAAATTATCGTGACGCATTTGAGTTGGTATCAAGCTATGGGGGTGATGGCGAGCTGATTACAGAAGGTTTGATCCGAGAAATCCATAAACGATTGGTGCAAGGGGTGCGAGGAGACTCGGCTACACCGAGCCTTTATCGCAAAATTCAAAATTATGTTGCAAACTCGAAGACAAAAGAAATCATTTATACACCACCACCCGTGTATGAAATATCGAATATGATGCAAGCACTCCTTGATTGGGTAAACGAGGAAGAAGCTATTCATCCTGTGCTGGTGTCAGGTATCGCACGATTTCACCTTGTGCATATTCACCCTTTTTTGGATGGTAATGGTGGTACAGCACGATTGTTATCAACCCTTTGCCTTTATCGGAAAGGTTATGGTTTTAAAAAACTCTTTACCATTAGTGAATATTACGACCGAAATCGTACTGATTACTACAAAGCTATTCAAAGCGTACCTGAAAATGATATGGATACGACGGGGTGGTTAGAATATTTTTTAGAAGGACTCGCCGTGCAATTACGTGGAATAAAAGCCTTGTGCAAGCAAGCGATAACGCAAACCCTTTTAGCGAAACAGCACCATTTGTCTGAGCGACAAAGATTAGCGTTTGAGCATATGGCAACTGAGGGTGGCTTATCGATACAGCAATTCGAAAAGATGTGTCCTGATGTCACGCGTAGAACATTGCAGCGGGAGTTGAAAGATTTGATTGATAAGGGACTTGTTGAGAGTAGTGGCGCTACGAGCAATTTAATTTATCAGTTAAAAGAGAAGTCTTGATGTCATAAATGCCTTTTTTATTGGGATACACACTGATGAGCACGAGCAACTGTTGCAAAAAAGGTTTCATTGGGCAAAAAATTGATTTTCACTAGTAAGGTATGGTGGAGGCGGCGGGAGTCGAACCCGCGTCCGCAAATCCTCCGCCCTCGGATCTACATGCTTATCTTAGTGTTTGTTTTAACGCAGGAAACGCCACTAAGCAGGCTGTTCGCTACGCGAGTCTGTGAGATTTGACGCCACAGTGCCAGACACACGGTGTCGCGAGCTTATGTAGAATGACCACTGCGCGTTTGCAAGCAAACTCTAATCGCATAAGCACAATTAGGCAGTGGTGACATTATGCAGCTATTGCTACGTCGTCAAAGTTATCTGCGTTAGCAGTTATATTTACATTGCAGCGTGATTTACGAGGTGAGCTACATCCTCGGCATGCCCCTTAGGTTTCGCAATCCACGTCGAAGCCAGGACGCCCCCAAAAGAGCACACAGTATAACAAAGCTGTAAACTAATTGTTACTTTAATCACCTTGTTTTCTTCATGGCCTCATGGAGTGCTTTTAATCAAGTCAATTATCGTTTAAATGGATTGACTTCAATCACGGGGTGTATAAAGTAGGCAACTATGCAAACACCATGGCTCCAGCACTACAAGCACATCATTATTTTGTTCGGTATCGGCATTATTGCTGTGGTAATGAATGTTGATTTTACCGCGGTGAATTTGGCGTTAGTTGAAATCGCCCAACAACTACACGTTAATCTGAAGGTCGTACAGTGGATGCTGAGCGGCTATGTGCTAGCTTGGGCGGCAAGTGTTGTACCGGCTGGGCGGCTTGCTGATAGTTACGGCCACCGTCGTATCTGTTTACTTGGCTTAAATGGTTTTTTGCTGGGTTCAGTGATTACCGGTTTTGCTGCCAGCGCGAGTATCGCGATTTTTGGTCGGGTCGTACAAGGGGTTAGCTCAGCGCTGTTTTTACCACCGCTGTATGCCTTGGTCTATACTAATTATCCACTTGATCGACGCGGTTTTGCGATCGGCATGATTGGAACTGCTGCAGGTTTTGGTTTGGCTATTGGTCCACCATTAGGTGGTTTTATCCTCGAACACTTAAATTGGCGTTGGTTGTTTTTCATCAATATACCACTTTGTTTGGTTGCCACTTTGGTATTATCAGTTGCAATTGAAAAACAACCGAGTCAAACCACAACCAGCCGTGTACCGATGTTGTTAGCAAGTTTGTTTGCCTTGACGATCGTGCTGTTTATTTTGGCGCTACATCAGATCAACGGCTGGGGTGTTAATTTGCAACGTTTTAGCTTATTGATGGGTGCAGATTTTTTTTGCTTGATTAGCTTTTTAATATTGCATAAGCGATCCCAGGTGAAGCTGATTCCACGTGAGTTGTTGAACAGTCATTGTTATATTGGCTGTGTGTTGATTAATATGCTGGTGTCAGCAATTTACTCTAGCACGTTGTTGCTGAGTGCGATTTTTCTGCAAGTGAGTATGGGTTACACTGCATACCAGACCGGGATCATTATGTTGGTGATGTCGATGACTTACGCTGTTATTTCACCGTTAGGTGGTCGTGCGACAGACTATTATTCCGCATACTATCCGATCGTTGCTGGCTTCACGTTGGTGATCGTGGCCGGCTTAATCATGTGTGCTCAATCAGCAGTAGGTAGTCTCATCGCTATGTTGATAGGGCTAACGTTATTTGGGATTGGTATTGGCTTTGTGTTTGCTGCTATCAATGTCGCTATGTTGCGCCATATTGATGAGGCGCTACTCGGCGCTGGCTCTAGTGTTTTTTCAATGGCTGGTTTAGTTGGTAATACTATTAATATCATTCTATCAACGCTATCGTTTCAGCGTTTTGTACATGCTCGCATGACTGATTTTTTACATAGTCACCACACTCTGCTTGGTTTAACATCCGCAACTAGTTTTGCAAAACAGTTGGTGGTGAGTGTACCGGATCACGTGCGCTTACTGTCAGGTTTGCAGCAGGTTGATCAGGTAACCTTTAAAGAAGGTTTGTCAGTTTCAGCAGTCTATGGTTTTAAGTTGGTGATGCTGGTTAATATTGTTATTGCTATCGCTGCGATCTTGATTTGTTATTACTACTTTATCTATCGCGAGAAACAGCCAGTCATTTCAACCCCTATTGCGTAACTTGCTAGTGTAACTAAAGCTATAAATCCAATCAGCTTTTTTATCGAGCAAAAATTATTATAAACAATAAGTTTAAAAAATATCGAGTCGACTAAAAGTAGGTCGAAGAGATGGGTTTGGCTGCCAATGTTAAGCGTGTTGCTTCATAATGCGTGCTTTTTCGCGCTCCCAATCGCGTTTTTTACTTGCTTCACGTTTATCAAAATTTTTTTTACCTTTGGCAAGAGCGATTTCTAACTTGATAGTGTTGCGTTTCCAGTAGAGTGCTAATGGCACCAGTGTGTAACCTTTGCGTTCGGTGGCGCCGATCAATTTTCTGAGTTGGTCACGCCGGAGTAGTAATTTGCGTGTCCGATCCGGATCTGGAGTGATGTGGGTCGATGCTGAGAGTAATGGTGTGATATGGCCGCCTAGCCACCAAGCCTCATTGCGCTTGATCAAGACGTAACTCTCGACCAGTTGAACTCGACCTTGACGTAGGCTTTTCACTTCCCAACCCTGCAGGGCAATACCAGCTTCAAATTTTTCTTCAAAGGCATAGTCAAAGCTCGCCTTACGATTGAGGGCGATAGTTGCTGAGTCTGCTTTTGGTTTTTTCTTTTGTTTCGTCATTTGCTCATTATAATGGCTTGTTAGTCAAGTTCCAGCTATGATCGATAAAAACTATATCTGAGGGTGAGATGGAGATCGTTGAGGAAAGTCTATTCGTGCCTTATACGGCAGCACAGATGTATGAATTGGTAAATGAGATTGAGGCGTATCCAGAGTTTATGCCATGGTGCAAACAAGCGACTATATTACAGCAGGAGCCAGGTTTAATGCGGGCTTGCCTCGTGCTACAACTTGCTGGTTTGCATAAGTCAATTACGACAGAGAATCAGTTAGTTGAAAATGAATCTATCGATATGCAGCTCGTCAGTGGGCCATTTAAAAAGTTCCATGGTGTTTGGCACTTTCGGGATGAATCAGGTGGTTGTGTGGTGAGTTTTAATTTAAATTTTGATATGGCTAATGCATTGTTGCGCATGACTGTGAGCAAGTTATTTCGTACCATCGCACAGTCAATGGTGAAAGCATTTTCTACCCGTGCAGAGCAAGTTTATGGCGAATGAAATTAACGTAGAGGTTGTTTTTGCTGACCGTGAGCAACAGTATGCGGTTGACTTAACAGTGCCAGCAGGTATCAGCGTGCAGCAAGTTATCGAATATTCCGGTCTTTTGCATACTTGTCAGATTGATTTGGAAACCATGGCGGTGGGCATTTTTGCGAAAAAGGTCGGCTTGACAACAACGGTGGCTGCTGGTGATCGGGTTGAAATTTATCGGCCACTCCTCATCGATCCGAAGCAGGCTCGTTTACGTCGAGTACAAGTCAAATCCAAACCTAGCTTGGTTTAAGCTGAGGCCAACCACAGCATTGATCGTGGCTGGCCAGTCTTTGCAAGCTTGGATGAGTCGGCGACTGACTAGTCGCCATTAAATCCTACGCCGAATCGGATACCGATTTCGCGGCTACTATTTTCAGGTTCGCGCCCACAGAAGCTTTGGTCAAATGATATGATCTGACAGTTCACTGTTGATGGTTCGATATGCCAATAGTTAAAGTATGGTTCGAACAGAATACGCATTTTGTTAATAGTTTTTTTGTTGAAGCGCACGGCAGCCTTTAAGCCATAGCCATCTTCTTGGTCATTGACCATCGGATTGGTCGGGGCGAGAATATAGCTTTGTTGTGTGCCCTTAAGAAAATAATCATATTCAGCGCTGAGATGAGTGCCCCAGCCATAGTGTTCAAATAAGGGTGCATCAATACCAACCGGTAGGTATGCATATTCACTGATCCGATCGTAGCCAGCGTGTCCAGTACTGCTATATTTGCCGCCTGATTGATCGATAAGCCAGCGCCCGCCGATCCCAACTCGGCCTAGCCATTGTTGATGCCAGCGGTTGTTTAGCGGAAAGAGATAGTGGATGCGTAGTTCTGTCAGGGTGTCGGTGATATTTGACATCGTTCCAGTCCCATTGCTGGTATAGTCAATCTCACCACCTTGCATGGCAAAGTCAATTTGCCAACCATGATGTTCGTCATCCAATTGTTGTCGACTCAAAAACAACCCAGATAGCGCGCCTTCATCCTTCATAAAAAACTGTGACTCGACAGTTTCGTTATAGTTAAAATGAGTGACTGAGCCCATCAAGTCATAGTGGGTTTGCCCTGCGAACACAGCTTGTGGCAGGATGCTGCTAATAAAGATAATGATTTGCAAATGTTTCATTGGTTATCCTTCTGGGTCAATTGGAAGTAGGTTTGCTTGGTTACCTACTGTTGTGTAGCCAAATAAACTGACATGTCGTCGCTTGTGATTAAGTCGGTCAAGGCTGGTAGAAAGAGGTATATTTAGATTATTTTTTAATCATCTATCTCTTATCTTTCTCGAATCATACCGAAGCTGCGCAATTTTGCAATCCTAATGCAGCAACAAATAGAGGCCTGCTTAAGCAACTTTTTAATCATCCACGATAGCGCTAACCAAGTTAAAAACTAATTTTGTGGTTAAACTACTGAGACCACCAGGTTTGTTGATGCGGGAACAAGCGATAGCATACTTGTCTCATCCTAAATCAAAAATGTTGATTCAATGTTTCACGATAGGTGATGTCGAGCCGAGTAAGTCAGAGCTGAGAGCAACTGTAGCTGTATGGGTAAAAAGTTAGTATGCAATAATCGTGCTGCAGTGGTTTAATCTTGTCGCTTGATGGCGCTGAGACGGCCATCGTTGAATTGTAGGCTGATGTGCTTGACGCGATATGGCTTGCTATCAGACTCTATTGTGTGGACATAATCCCAGCGCTCGGCTGAAAATTCGGATTTGACGATCGGTAAACCACCCATGATGTTGGCTACAGTCTGCTTTGACATACCGAGCTCTAAGCGTTGTACTTGTTCGGCGGTAAATCGGTTGCCTTGCTCAATTTCGATTTTGTGTATGCCAGGGAACTGATTAATTGAGCAACTCATCGTGCAAAGTGCGGCACAAAGTGCTAGAATGGCGTTTATTTTGTACATTTATGTTTTAAATATGCCTTATTGTTTTTGAGTATAATACCGAAGCTCGGCAATTTTGCAAACACTGGCAGCATGGAGGCCCTCAATGGATAATGTTGAATTGAAAAAACGCGGTCTTAAAGTGACTGTACCGCGGGTTAAAATTTTAGAAATTTTAGAGCAAGCAAACTCACGCCATCTACGTGCAGAAGATGTTTATAAAGCATTACTTGCTGCTGGCAGTGATGTTGGTTTGGCAACGGTTTATCGTGTTCTGACTCAATTCGAAGAGGCTGGTTTAATCAAGCGCCATAACTTTGAAGGTGGTCACTCTGTATTTGAGCTTGACCAGGGTGATCATCATGATCATATGGTGTGTGTGCAATGCGGTAAGGTTGAAGAATTTTTTGATGACACTATTGAAAAACGGCAAGAGATGATTTCAGCTCGGGCCGGCTTCAAAATTACTGATCACAGTTTAAATCTTTATGGTGTCTGCTCTGCTTGCCAAGCTAAGTCAGTATCAGTGCCTGATATCGAAGCTGAAACTGCAGTGACTATTTAATCCGGCTACGGCACTCAGCGCATAAAATATTTTTTAATCCCAACTTGCCATGGGTAGACTTTGATGTCGCCGTAGCTTTTGTTGCTGGTTGCTTGGCACAAACAAATTGCTTCGCAGGGTTGCAATTCAGTTTGTAGTGTCGCTAATGTTTTTAGTTGTTGCAAGTTGACATCATCGTTGCTTTTTATCTCAATCAATAATTTTGCTTGTCCAGGCCGGTCAATGACTAAATCTATTTCCTGTCCGCTACTACTTTTTAAATAACAAAATCTATAATCAGGGTAGTATTGCTGAGCTTGTTTGTAGCACTCTAAAATAATAAAGCGTTCGAACAATTCACCGTAATAACTAGTCTTTGCTGATAATTGTACATCGAGCATGCGCGATAAGGCTCGGCTGACCCCAACATCAAAAAAAATAAATTTTGGTGCTTTTGCGAGTCGCTTGCGAAAAGAATGCTGATAAGCTTCGAGGTGAAAGCCAAGTAAGGTATCCTCTAATATTGTGTAGTAGCTTTGTATGGTTTTTATATCAACCCCAGTATCCCGGGCGATATTGCTGTAGTTTAACTCTTTACCGTCACATTGTGCGGCGGCTTCTAAAAATTTACGAAAAGGCGCCATTTTACGAATAAGATGTTCAGCCCATACTTCTTCTTTCAGGTAGGTATGGGCATATGCTTGTAAATAACGTATTTTTTCATCATGATTTTGGTAATGTTGTATTTTTGGTAGCATGCCAAATTGTAGTGCTGCTGTAATATCAAAATCATGATCCAATTCAATAAAGCTGAGTGGATGTAAGTGATAAGTAAAAGCGCGCCCAGCAAGTAGATTGGCGCTACCATATTTTAACTTACGGGCACTCGAGCCGGTAAGGATGAAGTGTTTATTGGTGTTTTCAATGAGGTGGTGTACCACATCAAGTAGTTTAGGCGCTTTCTGAATTTCGTCAATCACGATGTGGTGTTGCGATTCTCGCATTGCGTTGACTTCAGCAATCAGTTCACTTGGCTGCAAGCTGTAACGCTGTTCTACTTCCGGTAACAGTAAGTTAAGCCATAGCGCTTGTTGTTCTGGGAAGCATTGCTTGAGTAATGTTGTTTTGCCAGTGCCTCTCGCACCGAATAAGAAGAGGCTGTGATTGCGGTTAAGTTCTAGTTGTCGACTGAACATAGTATGGCCGTTCTGCTGTGGAGTATACTCCAGAATTGTAGTGCAAATATGGAGTATGATCCATATTTTCCATATATTTTCTAAACAATTGATTTTTAATGTTTTTGAGTAGTATGCTCAGAAGTGGCTGGTGATGTCGATTATATTATTCAGGCTTCAGCCAGCAATTCTGCCGCTGCGGCGCGGGTTTGTGGTGTGATGGTGACACCGCCGAGCATGCGGGCGAGTTCATCGACTCTGGCTGCCTCAGTCAGCACTTTAACCTCGGTTTTGGTGGAATCACGGCTAGTGTGTTTGCTGATTTGGAAGTGTCGCTGTGCTTGCGCTGCGACTTGTGGTAAGTGGGTGATACAAAGCACTTGCGCATGACTGCTCAGTTGGCGTAGCAAGCGACCGACAATAGCTGCGGTACTGCCGCCAATACCAGTATCGACTTCATCAAAAATTAAAGTCGCCGTTGCTTGGGTATGGCTCGTTGCAGCTTGCAACGCTAGGCCGATACGCGATAACTCACCGCCTGAGGCAATTTTAGCAAGTGGTTGCATGGTTTGGCCGGGGTTAGTGCGTACCCAAAATTCGATTTGCTCATTACCATGAATATGCGGTGTGCTGTCGTTGCGACTCACTAAGCGTGCTTCAAATTCGCCGCCGCGCATATTTAAGGTTTGCATGTCTGCACTGATCAGTGCGTTGAGTTGGTTACAAGCTCGAGTGCGACTAGCCGTTAATTTTTTTGCATTGGCAGCATAGTGCTTGGCTAGTGTATCGATCTTAGTTTGTAGTGCTGCGAGTATTTCATCATAGCGTGTCAGCTGATCCAATTCTTGTTGTAGCTTAAGCTGTAAGGTTGGTAGTGCTTCGGGTTTGATGCGATGTTTGCGTGCCATGTCTTGAATTTGACTGAGACGTTGCTCAACCCATTGCAAGCGTTTGGGGTCAACATCAAGCTTTGCAAGCTGATGTTTTAGATCGTGGTTCGCTTCTTGGAGCTGTAGGATGGCTTCGTTAAATGCTTGTTGTGTGCTATCGATCGGGAGCAACTTACCGATACTGTCAAGCTTGTGGTTGATAGTATGTAGTTGATCCATGATGCTACCTTGTTCGTCACCCGCCATGGCTTGAACGGCAGCCTGTAAGGTTTGGATGATAGTTTCAGCATTGGCTAGCGTTTTGTGTTCGCTAGTGAGTGCGTTTAGTTCATCATCGCCAAGTGCTAGTTGGTCGAGTTCGTCAACTTGAAATTGTAAAAAATCACTGCGCGTGCTTTCGTTTTGATTAAGTGCGGTAAGTGAGTCAAATTCATTTTGGATGCCGCGCCAGGCTTGATAATGCTCGGCTAATTTATCGCATAGAGTTTGGTGATCAGCAAAGGCATCGAGTAGTTGTCGCTGTTGTTCTTTCTTTACAAGGGTTTGATTTTCATGCTGGCCGTGGATTGAAATCAGCTGTTGGCCAATCGCTTTCAATTGTTTTTGGGTGCAAGGTTTGCCATTGATAAAGGCGCGTGATCGACCTTCACTGCTGATGCTGCGGCGCAATAAACATTCATCGTCATTATCTAGTAAATCTTGTTCGGCAAGCGACTGTTGCGCTATGTGATTAGCGCTAAGGTCAAAGCAGGCTGAGACTTCACAGCGCACGGCATTGGGCCTGACCATGCTCGGTTCAGCACGGCCACCAAGCACCATGCCAAGTGCACCCAATAGGATTGATTTGCCAGCACCGGTTTCACCGGTCAATGTTGTTAAACCCTGCTGCAACTCTAAATCGATGGTTTCGATAATGGTGAAATTTTCAATGTGTAAATGCGTTAACATGGCTAACCCCAGCCGAGTTTGGTTCTTAAGGTTTGATAATAATTATAATCAAGTGGGTGCACTAAGCGCAGTTTCTTTTCTTTTTTGCGAATAGTGACGTGACTACCGAGTTCGACTGCTAAGCCAGGTTGGCCGTCACAGCTAACATGCGGTTTAACTTGATTGTTGGTGATTAGTAAGATGCTGATTTCACAGTCACCATTAATTACAAGCGGCCGGTTACTCAAGGTGTGTGGAAACATTGGTACTAAGGTGATGGCATTTAAGCTGGGATGCAAAATTGGCCCGCCAGCGGATAACGCGTAAGCTGTTGACCCGGTCGGTGTTGAAATGATTAAGCCATCAGCCTTTTGGTTGCAAACAAAAATGTTATCAACGTAAATTTCAAATTCAATCATGTAAACCGCTTTATTACGCATGATAACAACATCATTGAGCGCAACATCAGATTCTGTTCTGCTGTTAGCATTGACGGTAGCGTCGAGTAGAAAGCGCTCTTCAATCAGGTAGTCACCAGTAACGATTGCACCGATCTTATCAAGCTCGGAAGGACAGATATCGGTAAGAAAGCCAAGTCTACCGCGGTTGATGCCAAGCATCGGTAGGTCATCAATGATTGCTGTATGCGAGGCGCGCAATAAGCTGCCGTCACCACCTACCACGATCAGTAGAGCCACTCTGGCGCCGATATCGGCTAGGCTAGCGGTGCTGAATGCTGTATTAATGTCTAAATTAATACTGCTATTTTGCTCAATGATGACAGTAACACCCCGCTGGACTAGGAACGCGGCTAATGCGGCTAGGGTTTGTGTACTGTCTGTATCATTGGGTTTGCTGATTAAGCCGACAGTGTCGAATGCTTTTGCCATGCGGTTCGCGCTTCTCTAAGAAATGAACAGTAGCTTAACTCATCATAACGGCTTCTGTTGCATTGGTAAATGCTGTGCCTGCCTAAGCAGTTTCAATGCTAATAAAATCCTGTATAATGCCTCATCAAAAGCGCTAGATTAGGAGTATCTTATAATGAGTAATGATGATCAAATCGAACCCGAGCTTGGTCCTATTATCCAGCCAGAGCCCAGCATTAGTATTCCTGAAGTTGACAATGATAGCTCTGACAAAGCCGATGAGTTAGCTGCATTGGAAGAAAAAGTTGCTAGTCATTGGGATAAATTGGTGCGCGCTCATGCTGAAATCGAAAATGTGCGTCGGCGTGCCCAAGTCGAAGTCGCCAATGCGCAGAAATATGGTTTCGAAAAATTTGCTGTTGAATTACTTGATGTTGTCGATAGTCTTGAGCAGGGTTTAGCGACTGCGCAGGCTGCTGATGGCGCTGAAGCGCTCGTTGAAGGGATGCAGTTGACACTAGACAAAATGTTATCGAGCATGGCCAAGTTTGCTATACAACCAATTAATCCCGCTGGTGAAAAATTTGATGCGACTCATCATGAAGCGCTGACTATGATCGAGAGTTCGGAGCACGAGTCTGGTATGGTTGTTGATGTCGTCCAACGCGGTTACTTATTGCACGACCGTTTGATTCGGCCAGCCCGGGTCGTGGTTGCAAAGTAGTTTGGCCGTTGTATCACGCCTGGCTCAGCTCTAACGCACAACCGTTTTTATTTTAGGCTCGTTTCATATTCGTCTACTCATCGGAGCTTGCTTATCTACAGCAGATAGGTCATAATTGGCTCAATTTTATGAGCCCTCATCGCGTGAAGCAGCTAGATTTTCCTACTACGTGTTGTAAGCCTGAATGCTTCAATTGATAAGTCGCTTGCAATCTTGTCTTGAGTTGAAGTATGCCAAAACCATACAATGACTACCTAACACAGCCAATCAGTATTCAAGGTGGTCGCCAATCACAGATTTTGGTTAAAGATTCATTGCTGTTAGCGGCGATCTTGTTTCTTGTTCTCGGCTTGATACTATTAGGTAGCAAAGTACCTTTTTTGTTGGTGTGCTGTTGCTTTGCAGTTAGTGCCTATGGGTTTGCAGCTTATTGGCGGGTACAAATCCCAGATGTAAATATTGAACCACCTTCACAACCACCACAAGCAATTCATGAACCATCTGAACGCGACGAGGTTAAGCCTGATACTGAGGCTAATTTTTTTAATGCTGGCCAGACGGTCTCTAGAATCCTCGCTTATTTAAGCGAGGATTACACGGTGCTTGCTCGCTTTAAACAGGTTAGTAAGGCTTGTGATAATGCAGTCGCTAGTGTGGTCGAACGTCCGGATCCTGCTCATCGACTGCCGATTCAGTCTTATGCTGATTCTACCTTTGCTATAGATAATCGCGGGCGTCTTTGGGCTTGGGGTGGTAATCAATATGGCGCATTAGGGATTAGCATCGATGGTTTCCAAGTGCAAGCGAGGTTGGTTAGCTTACCGCAAGAGGAGAGAGTCGTTCAACTTTACCCTTTTGGTAGTCATGAACAGACAAGCATCGTGGCGCTGACTAGAGCAGGCAATGTTTACGCCTGGGGCTATGATGGTGGTACTGCCAGACTGGGATTAGGCCCGCGCATAATTAGCCGTAACTCTCCTCACCGCATTGACTCACTAAAGCAAGTGGTAGAGGTCGTGGTTGATAGTCATACCCACGCTTGCTTTGCTTTGACTAAAGAAGGAAAATTATTTAGTTGGGGTGAGAATAAGTCTGGAGCGCTTGGTATCGGTGATACGGACAACAGATACTACCCAACAGCCGTCTTGATTCCAGAACATGATCCCATCACTTCTGTTGCCGCGATTGCCGACGGAGTGGTGGCGATTACTCAGAGTGGCACTACTTATAGCTGGGGTAACGGTAGTCAAGGCTGCTTAGGTTTGGGTGATCGCGAAAATTACTCTACACCAACTGTCGTACCATTGCCAGCTGGCGAAATCGCAAATAAATTATTTTGTTTCAATGCCTGCACTTTTTTGCGAACCGAAGCAGGCAACGTTTACACCTGGGGCTACAATAGCCATGGTGAGCTTGGTGTCGGCGATTGTGAACACAAGCTTGCTCCGACACTTGTGCAATTACCAACAGACGTCGTGATCGATTCGGTTCATGCAGGGCGCGGCTATTGTCTATTTCTGACCTCCAATGGCCAAGTCTACGCTTGTGGGTTTTCAGTTGGGTTGGGAGTAGTGACCACTAACCAACTTGTGTTGACGCCGACTCAAATTCAGTTTCCAGCTGATGAGGCAATTGTTAGATTAGTAGTTGATGATGAAAACAGTCTTGCTTTGACAAGGCGTCGCGCCCTCTATCGCTGGGGATGTTACTCACCTTACCAACGACCGCGCGTATGTATTCCAACACCAGAGCGAGTTCCATTGCCTGAACACGAGCAGGTGAGCCAATGGCGGTGGGTCGGTAGCAGGCTTATCGTGTTGACGCAAACTGCACAGGTCTTTAGCTTTGACGCCGAATCCCCGGGTAGCCCAGAATTGTTGGAGTTCCCGGCTCGCGAGATCCCGATTCAATTACTGCGATCGCGTTCTGCATTGCTGGTGCGGATGGCTACCGGCCGAATATGGCATAAAAATTGTGGACAAGAGTCGGGTTCGGCAGATGGGTTGGTCGTTGCCGAGGGTGCTGTTACTTTGAGGGATGTATGGGCAAACAGTTATGATACGACGCTCAAACAGTCAACAAACCTATCTAATTTTTCAGCGCTATGGCTTAGGGGTAGCGACTTAGCAAAGCAGGCAACACTATCACGTTTTCCCCCACCTGCTGGGCCACGACGACAAGCGGATGCTCGAGCTCAAGCAAGTGATGACTGTTACGCGCACTACTTTAAGTTTTAATTAATTTATTCAGGTCGTAATTGTCGCGTAGCTGCGGCGGCGGCAACTGCCGAAATATGCTGAATATCAGTTGGATCAACACTTAGTTCATCTCGTATTATTGCGTTTCTATCGTTAAAAAATAGATATCGGCTCACTAATTGAAAGCGGTTACGGTCTTCATCTTGTTCTGTTTGATATTGCAATATATTGCTACCACTCGTCGAGCGAAATAATTTCGCTTGGCTACGCGGACTGACCTCGCTTAATTCTTTTACTACCAGCGTAGCGACTGCTTCATCATCGATCACCAATTGATTAATATCATGATCTTTCTCGGCTAGATCTGTTCTAACTGGTTTATATCTCAGTCCTGCAATATGCGACAATACTGAACCGCTGAATAATAGCTCGTAGCGGGCTGTGCGATGAGCCAAACGCTCCAGCCGTTTAAATCGCTCGGCAAAATGTGTTGAGTTAATCTCGCGTTGCGCTTGTTTCGGTTATACCAGTCTGGATGCTGTTGATAGCAATCTATGTTGCTTAGTGCGCGGGCAACAAAGTGACTGAACCCACCCATGGTAGTAGAACTTGTTGCTATCGATTTCAATGTATCGCTTAACTGGCCGGCGACATATTCAGACTGCGGTCCACTAGTTTGCGCTTCACGACGCAGTTGATCAACTCGGTTGAGTAATTAGGCGAGACTTACCTTGTTTTGAGTACCAAATTGGCTATATTCGAGGCCAAATCTTTGTAATTCTTTGATGAGTATTTGTATAGGTCTCAAGCTAACAAAAGGGTCAGTATCAAATTGCGTTGCCCGCAGCTTATCGAATCGATGTTCTAACATTCTATCCTCTTTTCGCTCTGCCTCATTCATAACGCCAGCGGTGGCACCAATTGAAGCGATCAGCTGAGGGACAATAATTGCAGCCAAGGGTGGCGCAAAACTCAAGGTAACCGGCACTAAGATGCCGCCTGATATCATACTAAGCATGAGGATAAACGTTGCCCTGTCATCAGATTCGGATTGGATTGCGGTGATTTCGGAATCTTCGTCAGTTACCATACGTTGTCTCCTGTGAAATATTGCTTCGAGAGTTTTTGCTAATTACTTGACACGAATTGAGGCGCATAGTTGCCATGTTTTGAGCATAACATGCTAAAATTTGCATCATAGTCAGGGCGAATTGAGAAATCAACACATTGTCGCGTCCCACATTTAGAGCATTGAATCCACATTCCTCACCGCTCGCGCTAGAGCCTCGTTAAGCTTCACCCTCGATCCCAACATCCTTAGCCCAATAATTGGTCAATAATCGATAGCCTATAGCAGTCAAAGAAGGCGTGTTAGACCTTAAAATACCAGTATACTCTTGAAAATGACTTAGCAAGCCCCAAGATGACGAATCATACCTGATCAAAAATAAACAAAGGAGATCGTCAATGGGTAATATAGTCGGCATCGACTTAGGAACAACCAATTCATGTGTTGCGGTGATGGAAGGCGGTAAGCCAAAAGTCATCGAAAACAATGAGGGCCAACGCACGACGCCATCAGTCATCGCTTACACCGATGACGCTGGTGAAATTGTCGTCGGTGCAACGGCAAAGCGGCAAGCGGTTACCAATCCACAAAAAACACTGTATGGTATCAAGCGCCTCATCGGCCGTCGCTTTGATGAGGTTGATACCAGCACGTTACCATTTAAAGTTATCAAAGCTGATAACAACGACGCTTGGGTTGAAGTTAACGGCGAAAAACTTGCGCCACCACAAATTTCAGCGCAAGTACTAGCGAAGATGAAAAAAACCGCTGAAGATTACCTCGGCACAGATATTACTGAGGCTGTAATCACTGTACCTGCTTACTTTAATGATTCACAGCGGCAAGCCACCAAAGATGCTGGCAAGATTGCAGGACTTGAAGTTAAGCGTATTATCAACGAGCCAACCGCTGCTGCACTTGCTTACGGTATTGATAAAAAGCGTGGTGATGCCATCATCGCTGTGTACGACTTAGGTGGCGGTACTTTCGATATCTCTATCATTGAAATCGCTGAAGTTGACGGTGAGCATCAGTTCGAAGTATTAGCAACCAACGGCGATACCTCTTTAGGTGGTGAAGATTTCGATGAATGTTTGATCGATTACTTAGTCGATGAATTCAAAAAAGACAGCGGTATGGATTTGCGTAACGATCCACTTGCATTGCAACGTCTAAAAGAAGCTGCTGAAAAAGCCAAGATTGAATTATCTTCCGCGCAACAAACCGATATTAATTTGCCATACATTACTGCTGATGCCAGTGGGCCAAAACATCTAAATATCAAGTTAACGCGTGCTAAGTTTGAGTCTTTAGTGGATAACCTAGTCGAGCGCACGATTGGTCCTTGTAAGCAAGCGTTGCAAGACGCTGGTCACCAAACATCAGACATCAGTGACGTTATCTTGGTTGGTGGGCAAACCCGTATGCCAAAAGTACAAGAGGTGGTGAAAGATTTTTTCGATAAAGAACCACGCCGTGACGTCAATCCAGATGAGGCGGTTGCAGTTGGTGCTGCTATCCAAGCAGCGGTTTTATCCGGTGAAGTGAAGGATGTGTTGCTGCTTGACGTGACACCACTTTCACTCGGCATTGAAACCATGGGTGGGGTGATGACCAAGCTCATCGAAAAGAATACCACTATTCCAACTAAGGCAAATCAAGTGTTTTCTACTGCTGATGATAATCAAACAGCAGTGACAGTTCACGTGTTACAGGGGGAGCGCGAAGTCGCTAGTGCGAACAAATCTCTTGGTCAATTTGATTTGTCGGACATTCCGCCAGCACCGCGTGGCGTACCACAGGTTGAGGTCACTTTTGACATCGATGCCAATGGTATTCTAAATGTTTCTGCAAAAGATAAAGCAACCGGCAAAGAGCAGTCGATCGTGATTAAGGCTTCGAGTGGTTTATCAGATGCTGAAGTCGAAAAAATGGTAAAAGATGCTGAATTGCACGCTGAAGATGATGAAAAATTTCATCAGTTGATTGAAGTTAAGAATCGTGCTGACAGCATGATTCATGCCACTAAGAAATCAATGAATGAGCTTGGTGATGATGTCACTAGTGATGAAAAAACTAAGATTGAGTCGGCTATTGAAGCACTAGAAGTAGCGATTAAAGCTGGTGATAAAGACGATATTGATGCAAAAACCACCGCGCTTGCTGAAGCTTCTGGTGATATGGCGCAACGTCTCTATGCTAAAAATCAGGAAGCAGGCACTGCACAAGCAGATGCCGAAGCTACTGTAACAGCAGATACCGCTGGCGATGCTACTGATGACGCTGGTGTGGTTGATGCTGAGTTTGAAGAAGTTGACGACAACAAAGATAAATAACATTAAGTTTATTTAGCCGCAATTTGTTGTTAAGTTAGGCCACGCTTTTAGCGTGGCTTACGTGTATTAAGTCCATCTAAAAATTAGAGAATAGGCATGGCGAAAAAAGATTACTACGAAACCCTTGGTGTTGCTCGCAATGCCAGCGATGCAGAGTTGAAAAAAGCATACCGCCGTATGGCGATGAAGTATCATCCTGATCGCAATCCAAATGATCCAAAAGCCGAAGAGTACTTTAAAGAGATTAAGGATGCTTACGAAACCTTGTCCGATAATCAAAAGCGTGCGGCTTATGATCAGTTTGGTCACGCTGGTGTTGATGGTGCTGCTGCCGGTGCGCGCGGTGGTGCAGGCCAGGCTGGCTTTAGTGATATTTTTGGTGATATCTTCGGTGATATTTTTGGTTCTGCCGGTAGTGGGGGTGGTGGCCAAAGCTATGCGCAGCGTGGCTCTGATCTCCGTTACAACGTTGAGTTGACGTTAGAGCAGGCAGTGTTTGGCCACAGTATGGAAATCAATGTGCCGACCATGGCAGTGTGTGAGAGTTGCAATGGTACCGGCGCTAAAAAAGGTACTAAGCCAACTACTTGTTCGACTTGTGGTGGTGTCGGTCAAGTGCGCATTCAACAAGGTTTTTTCTCTATCCAGCAAACCTGTCCAACTTGTCATGGCTCTGGCCAAATGATTTCGAATCCTTGCCTAAGTTGTGGTGGTCAAGGTCGCGTAAAGAAAATGAAGAAACTTGCTGTCAAAATCCCACCTGGCGTTGACGTCGGTGATCGGATTCGGTTGTCAGGTGAGGGTGAGGCAGGGGTTGCCGGTTCGCCAGCAGGTGACTTGTATGTTCAGGTGAATATTAAAGAGCATGACTTATTTAAGCGTGATTCAGAAGATTTACATTGTGAAATTCCAATTGCATTCATGACTGCAATGTTAGGCGGTCAAATTGAAGTGCCGACCCTAGAAGGTCGGGTTAAACTCAAAATTCCTGAAGGTACACAGTCAGGCAAAGTTTTTCGTTTGCGTAAAAAAGGCGTCAAGCCAGTGCGTGGTGGGCCGGCAGGTGATTTACTTTGTCACATTCAAGTTGAAATTCCAGTTGCTTTGTCGCGCGAGCAAAAAGATTTACTGGGCCGGTTCGATAAGACTGTGGTGCCAGAGAAAAATTTTCCACGTGGATTTGCTTGGCTCAATGGGGTGAAGAGATTCTTCTCGGATTTAAAATTATAAGCTGTGAGGAGGCCGCATGAATAAAATACCAATGACAAAATCAGGCGCAGAGCAATTACGCGAAGAACTGGCTCTGCTAAAAACAGTTAACCGGCCGAGCGTTGTCGCTGCGATTGCGGAAGCTCGTGAGCATGGCGATCTAAAAGAAAATGCCGAATACCACGCAGCAAAAGAACGCCAAAGTTTTATTGAGGGTCGTATTATTGAAATTGAGTCAAAACTCTCTAACGCAGAAATCATCGACATCGCTAACATGCCAAAGACAGGTAAAGTCATTTTTGGTGCTACTGTGCGCGTTCTTAATTTAGAAACTGAACAGACCGTGCAGTATCAAATCGTTGGTGAAGATGAGGCAGATATCAAGGTTGGTAAGATTTTTGTTAGCTCACCACTTGCTCGCAGCATGATCGGTAAACAACAGGATGATGTGTTCGAAGTGCAGACCCCAAAAGGTGTGGTTGAATACGAAGTATTGGCTGTCGAGTATACCTAATGAAAACAGTGAGTCGTCAAGGCTGGGTTCAACGCCATATCAAGGACCAGTACGTGCAAAAAGCACAGCAAGATGGTTTTCGCTCGCGTGCAGCCTACAAATTGATGGCCATCGATGAACGGGATCAGTTGTTACGTCCCGGGATGCGGGTACTTGATCTTGGTGCTGCACCAGGTAGTTGGTCGCAGTATGCAATCGCCAAACTTGGCGACAGCGGCAAGCTGTTAGCGGTGGATCTTTTGCCGATGGATCCATTGCCTGGTGTTGAGATTATTCAAGGCGATTTTGCTGAGCAGACAGTTTTAACTGGTATTCTCAATTTTTTCCAAGCAGGCAAGGTTGACTTAGTGTTGTCAGATATGGCGCCCAATTTGTCTGGTATTGCCACGGTTGATCAAGCTAAAAGTCTCTATTTGCTGGAATTAGCACTAGATTGTGCAACTTTATTGCTTGCACCCGATGGAAAATACCTGTTTAAAATATTCCAAGGGGCAGGCTTTGAAGGTATGATAAAGCAATTAAGGTCCTGTTTTAAAAGGGTGGTTATTCGTAAGCCGAAGGCATCACGTGCAAAATCCAAAGAAGTTTATGTGCTGGCAAGCGGGCTTATAGAGAAATAGAGATTATACTAAAGACAAATGCGGTAAAGAAATGAGTGTCTGAGTTGTTGTTTGTTTTGCACTCATAAGGTCAGTGCTGAAAGAGGGTATCGATTTGAATGAAGTCACAAAAAATTTGCTCCTTTGGGTTGTCATTGTAGTCATTTTGGTTTCAGTGTTTAGTAGTTTCGGCCCACAGCATGGCCTTGCTCACAAGTACAGCTACTCAGAATTTTTGAAAGCCGTCGATAACGATAACGTGCGCAATATCACTATCGATAAGGCTGGTACCATCACCGGCCAAACCCAAGATGGCCAATATTTCACAACCTATATTCCTTATCATGATTCCTACTTGATGCCTGATCTGATTCAGCACAATGTTGATGTGCGTGGTAAGCCGCCAGAGCAGCAAAGCTTATTGATGAGCATCTTTATCAACTGGTTCCCAATGTTGCTGCTGATCGGGGTTTGGATTTTCTTCATGCGCCAAATGCAAGGTGGTGGTGGACGTGGTGCCATGTCATTTGGTCGTTCACGCGCGCGCATGCTGGGCGAAGACCAAGTCAAATTGACATTTGCTGATGTTGCTGGTTGTGAAGAAGCAAAAGAAGAAGTGGTCGAGCTAGTTGATTTCTTGCGTGATCCCGGTAAGTACCAAAGCCTTGGCGGTAAAATTCCAAAAGGTGTGTTGTTGGTTGGATCGCCCGGTACTGGTAAAACGTTGTTAGCTAAAGCAGTTGCCGGTGAAGCCAAAGTGCCATTTTTCTCAATCTCTGGTTCTGACTTTGTTGAAATGTTCGTTGGTGTCGGTGCATCGCGTGTGCGTGATATGTTTGAGCAAGCGAAGAAGCATTCACCTTGTATTATCTTCATCGATGAGATCGATGCCGTCGGTCGTCATCGTGGCGCAGGTTTGGGTGGCGGCCATGATGAGCGTGAGCAAACACTCAACCAGATGCTGGTCGAAATGGACGGATTTGAAGGCACCGAAGGTGTGATTGTCATGGCAGCAACTAACCGACCAGATGTGCTTGACCCAGCATTGCTACGACCTGGTCGATTCGATCGCCAAGTGGTGGTAGGCCTACCGGACTTACGCGGCCGCGAACAAATTCTAAAAGTTCACATGCGTAAAATCTCAACTGACGATGATGCCGATGCTGCTGTGATCGCGCGCGGTACGCCTGGTATGTCAGGGGCTGACTTGGCTAATCTTGTTAACGAAGCTGCGTTGTTTGCAGCACGTGCGAACAAAAAACAAGTGTCAATGATCGAATTCGAAAAAGCCAAAGACAAAATCTTAATGGGGACTGAGCGTCGCTCGATGGTGATGAGTGAAGACGAACGTCGCTTAACAGCTTATCACGAAGCTGGTCACGCAATTGTTGGTCGTTTAGTGCCAGATCACCATCCGGTTTACAAAGTTAGTATCATACCGCGCGGGCGAGCACTTGGTGTCACCATGTATTTGCCAGAAAAAGATCAGTACAGTCATAGTCGTCAACATTTACAATCACAGCTCGCCAGTCTATACGGTGGCCGCATCGCGGAAGAGATTATTTTCGGCAAAGACAAAGTGACTACTGGTGCCTCAAATGATATCCAACGAGCCACTGAAATTGCTCGCAACATGGTAACCAAGTGGGGTTTGTCCGAGCGTGCTGGGCCAATGTCATATAGTACTGATGATGATGATGAAGTTTTCTTAGGCCGCTCTATTGCTAAGACTAAAGCCGTATCGGAAAAAACAGCGAATATGATCGATGAAGAGGTGACTCATCTAGTTGAGCAATCGTATCAACGTGCGACTGACTTGTTACAAGAGCATCTGTCGAAGTTGCACAAGATGGCTGATGCCTTGATGAAGTATGAAACCATCGATAGTAATCAGATTGACGATATCATGGCTGGCCGTGAGCCATCACCACCTGCTGGTTGGGAAGACTCAACACCGCCAAGTGATGATGACTCAGATGGTGCGCGTGTGACAATTGATGAAGCTGCAACTAAAGTCGAAGAAAATAACATGAGTGAGTCTGATCCGATGCAAAATCCAAACTCAAATGCGCATGCTGATTAATTGCGCGCTTGCAGCATAGTCATAGGTACGCCTGGTGTCACAACAACGAAAATATTTTGGTACAGATGGTATTCGCGGCAAAGTCGGCGAGTTTCCCATTAACCCTGAATTCATGCTCAAACTCGGTTGGGCAGTTGGCCGTGTCTTAACTCAAACCAAGAATAGCAAAGTATTAATTGGTAAAGATACTCGGGTTTCAGGCTATATGTTTGAGTCAGCGTTAGAGGCTGGCCTATCAGCAGCTGGGGTTGATGTCCAGCTACTGGGTCCAATGCCAACGCCAGCTATTGCATATCTTACTCGTACTTTGCGTGCGCAAGCTGGGATCGTAATCAGTGCTTCGCATAATCCTTATTATGACAATGGCATTAAGTTTTTTTCTGAACTCGGTTTTAAGTTGCCGGATCAAGTTGAGCTGGCTATCGAACAAGAATTCGAAAAACCGATGCAAACAGTTTCTTCAGCTGATATTGGTAAGGTGGCCCGCTTGGTTGATGCGCCCGGGCGTTACATTGAATTTTGCAAGAGTTGCATTCCTTCAATCATTGATTTTGCTGGTATGAAAGTAGTAGTTGATTGCGCCAATGGCGCTGCTTATCACATTGCTGGTAGTGTGTTTCGTGAACTCGGTGCTGACGTGATTGAACTGGGTGTTGAGCCAGATGGTTTTAATATCAATCAAGATTGTGGTTCGACTCGCCCTGAGCAACTGGTTCAGCGTGTGCTAGCCGAAAGCGCTGATTTAGGGGTTGCGCTCGATGGTGATGCTGATCGGGTGATTATGGTTGATCACCAAGGTAACTTACTAAATGGTGATCAGATTCTTTATATCATCGCGATGAATAGTAAACGCGCTGGCACCTTGGCAGGTGGTGTTGTTGGCACGCATATGACGAATATGGGATTAGAGCTTGCCTTTCAAGCCAATGAGATTCCATTTAAACGAGTTAAGATTGGTGATCGTTATGTGATCGAAGAACTAGTCAAGCAGGGTTGGTTGCTCGGTGGTGAGTCCTCTGGTCATATCATTTGGTTGCCTGCTACTACCACTGGTGACGGTATTGTTGCGGCACTGCAAGTCATGATGGCAATGCAAATGTATGATTTATCATTGCAAGCGTTAACAGTCGGTTTAACCCTTTTACCACAGACCTTGATCAACGTGCCTTGTCAAAATACCAGGCTAGTTCACACTGAAATCTTCAAACAAGCAGTGGTTGAAGCGGAGCATAGCCTACAGGGTAATGGCCGCATCTTAGTGCGACCCTCTGGCACTGAGCCAGTGTTACGCATCATGGTTGAGGGTGAGCGAGATACCGAAATCAATCAACTGGCACAAGCTTTAGCTGAGCGTGCGAAAGCGTTACAAGTTTCTCATGCCTGAGTTAACGCTGATTCAAAAAATCTGTATTTGGGTATTACCTATTTTGTTTGCTATTACCGTACACGAGTTTGCTCACGGTTGGGTGGCTCATCTGTGCGGTGATGCCACTGCCAAGCGCTTAGGTCGGTTAACCTTAAATCCGATTCGTCACATCGATCCAATTGGAACGGTTATTTTGCCAATCACTCTGATGATGCTGGGTGGTGTCGTGTTTGGTTGGGCAAAACCAGTGCCGGTTACCTATGAAAATTTAAGGCGCCCGCGGCGTGATATGGCGCTCGTTGCCATTGCTGGGCCACTATCTAACTTACTCATGGCGCTACTCTGGGCGCTGGTTGCGCGCTTTGGTGGTTACCTCGATATCGCACTCGATATTGATCCCGCGGTACTATTGGTTTACATGGGCCATGCCGGTATCCTGATGAACTTATTTTTGATGGTATTAAATTTATTGCCGATACCGCCACTGGATGGTTCCAAAGTGCTGATGGCACTGTTGCCAGGCCCGCTTGCTTACCAGCTCAGTCGGCTCGAGCCTTATGGCATGCTGATCTTGTTGGCTTTGCTGATGTTAAATATCCTGTCCATCATCTTGGTGCCGCTCGCGTTTGGTCTTTACGCCTTGATCGTGATCTTATTTGGTTTGGCTTAATTCGTGGCAGTTCGGCGCTATTTGCAGCGTTGGGTTTAGTTTTAAAATCAACAAATTTAACTCTCTGCTTAGGTTATAACTGGCTGATTATTAATACCACTTTAATGACACACCGAAAGGAATTGACAAATGTCGAGAATCGACATTTGTCGATTCCTTTCGGTAGATCAAAGCAAGGTCACCATGATGCATTTTATTGCCAGAGAGCACGAGATGGCTCGACTTAATGAATTACGCGCCAAGCGCTCGTCAAGCTTGGTCATCATTAAGGGTCGCCGGCGTATCGGCAAAAGTCGGCTGTTGCGCGAATTTGCTAAACAGTTTAGTCGTCTTATTTTTTTAGTGGTTTACCGCCTGAGCCACAAGCCAAGGCGCAAACTCAGCGCTAAGAATTTGCAAGTCAACTCAAACGCTTGCTTGGTTTGCCTGGTATTGCTGTAGATAATTTGGGTGACTTGTTTTGGCATTTGGCAAAGTAGACAGCGAGAGGTGAAGTACTGATAATCCTCAATGAAATTACTTGGATGGGGCATCTGGATCCAAATTTTCTTGGCCAATTAAAAACAACTTGGAATTTACATTTTTCCCATAACCGTGACTTGATATTAGCACTCAGTGGTTCGATGTCGGCATGGATCGAGAAAAATATCTTGAGTAGCGCTGGGTTCTTAGGGCGTGAGTCCCTGACATTAAAACTGCGTGAATTACCTTTAGCGGCTTGTAAAAAATTTTGGACCAGTGGTGGTAGCAATGTAACCACGTATGAGATGTTACGTTTTTTAGCACTGACCGGTGGTGTACCGCGCTATCTTGAAGAGCTGAATCCAACACTTTCTGCTAAAGAGAATATCAAGCGATTAGCTTTTGATGAAAGCGGTATTTTATTTAATGAATTTGAAAAAATATTTTCGGATTTATTTTCAAGTCGGAATGAGCTTTATAAAAAGATTATCATAGTATTAGCAGCTGGTGCTAAAACCCAACAAGCGATTGCAACACAGTTGCAGTATCGATCAAGTAGTGAAATGAGTGGTTATTTGACCGAGTTAGAGAAGTCTGACTTCATTAGTCGGGATTTTACCTGGCGCTTAGCAACAGCGAAGCCGTCTAATTTAAGTTACTATCGGCTTAGTGATAATTACGCTCGGTTTTATTTAAAATATATTTTACCGAATAAAACTAAAATTATTAAACATACATTTCAAGCAACCAGTATTGCTTTCCTACCAGGCTGGTCGACAATAATGGGATTACAGGTTGAAAACTTGGTATTGAATAATCATGCGCGAATCAAATCATTACTGAGTATTATGCCAACTGATGTTGAAGCCGATGGCTCATTTTTTCAGCGTCAATCGCAATGCCAAGCGAGTTGTCAGATTGATTACATGATACAAACCAATGCTCGTACGCTATATGTGTGTGAAGTGAAATTTTCGCGCTATCAGATCGGTATGCAAATTGTTAGCGAGGTGGAACAAAAGCTAGCGCGCTTAAAAACCCCAAAACAGTTTTTTTGTCGTTCAGTGTTGATTCATGTCAATGGCGTAACTGATGAGGTGCAAGACAGTGGCTATTTCAGTCATATCATTGATTTGGCAGTGCTATTTGATTAGGTTATTTCACTTTACTTCTGCTACTAAAAGGGTCGCCATTAAAAGTCTGACCACCTTTCCCAGTTCTAGCAAGAAATTGTAGCCTCGTTTGCTCTTCTGTGTTTAGGCGACGTCCTTGTTGCTGCTGGAAGGGAGCGGTAGTACCATGCTGGCCATGGCTACCAGCAGTAGCTTGAGCATGTGTTTTTTCAACTAGCACTGCCTCTGTTGCTGGATTAGGTTTGCCCAGCATGGCTGCGATTTCATAATATGCGTTGCGATAGGGTGTATGCTGCATGCCGCTAAAGAATTCATGCGGCATGTCGGGTGCTGTTGGCTGCTGACGGGCAAAGAAAGCATTTTGCAGCATGATGCCAAGAATCCGAGTCGTTGCCAGTACCGCATGTTTTACCCGACCACAGCAATAATCAATGCCATAAAATAGATAAGCCAGTGGTTTTGCAAGCAAGAAACTTGGCAGTAGGGTGCCAGCTAAATTAACGGTAAATTTAGTGATGCCGCTATAAAAAATATGTACTGTCGATGGCACTTCATCAAAACAAAAGTCTATCACTGCCAGTACGCCAGCAAGTGTGCAGGCCAATAATTGTTTGCCGGCTTGATAGATACGTTGGCCAAGCTTATAAAGTGGTGTTTGTACCTCACCGTAGCGGATCATTTCATGCAGTGTGGTCAAGAACCATTTAACAGTGATGAGGTAAGGCACGTAAAGAATGAATTTGATAACCGAAGAAATATAATCTTCACCCGGGTGTTGTAAGAAGTCATAAATGCCGATGCCAAATTTAGCGCCAACAAAAAGCTGCCCATAGATTTTTAATCGACCTAATTCGTTATCGAGTGCTGGCCAAGCTTGGCAAGCAGAATAACCAATAGCGAGTGCCAAGCTAGTAATGAAAGCGGTACCGACTGGATCATCTTTTATCGCTTCGTAGGCTTGTGCTAAGAAGGTATCGAGATCGCTACCCAAGTGAATTAATTGCCAAATGCCAAGGCCAGCACCAACCGCCTCCGCACTCATGCCATGACCAAGGTAAGTGCCAAATTGCTGGGTTGGGCCTATACCGCGACTGGCCCAATCGATATGGGCGGTATGGAATAGCTGAGTGAGTTTATCCGGTGAAGTGACTGCCATCACACCGAAGACATAGCCAGTAAAGGCAACGGTGCCAGTGATTGGCCGAGTTTCCATATGGTGGCGGAAGGTATTGCCAATCGCTTTGAAGATGCGCCAACCGCGCGCTATTGGGTTGGTATAGCGATGGCTTTGCGCTGGATGTTTAGGATGAAATAGCTTCGCTGCCGTAGCTTGTTGATAACCTTGGTGTTGAGCTGTACCTAACTGCTGTTGTAAGAACTCGTCGATCGACTCACCTGGTCTGATAAAGCCGTTCTGTTGTAATGTTTCTTGAATAACTTGCTTGGTTTGTTCGAATGCTGCTTGTTTTTCTTCGAGCTGGGTTTGTTTGGCGCGTAAGTCGCTAGCTACTGATGTCACTACAGTAGTAGTCTTTAGAAAAGAGTGCCTGGTTGTTTTAGTTTTTATGATATCGACAGAGATTTTACTTTGTTGTGTTAGACGGCTAGGTAGGCAGCTATATATAGCACTAGCAAGTGCGTCTTCTTTTCCAACAGCACCCAGTGTTGTGGGCAGTAGACTGAGGCCATGATTGGTTGCTGCAATTTCAGCAGCAGTTAGGTAGATGTTCTGACTTTGCAACAAGTAGTGTAAGTCTAGATTGCTGAGATGACCACTCTCGATGTCAGTATAGTAATGCTTTACTAAATCACTCACCCAGTTGGCTATGTTGTAAAAAACCTGTTTCAGCGCTGGAATAATTTTTGAGGCTAAAATCCGCACTTGAATGCCAATTCGACCCAGCCAAGATAATTGATAACGTGAACTGTGTGCGAGGTTGAGTAGATCAGCGGTAGTTGGAAGCGTGCTGGTATTGCTACCAACATCTTCGTCTTCTATTGAGCCTGCCTCACTAGCAACGTCAAGTGTACCGACAACTGTGATAGAAGTTCTTCTGGCATCACTATAACCAACTGTTTCGAATACACCCTTATCTGGTTTAATGCTGAAAGCAGATGGTGGTTTTTTTTTGCAACTGAATAAGCTGATAAACCAATCTCGAATTCGGCTATAGCGATTGGCAGTTTTCGGGTTGCTGCGTACTGGTGCAAGCCCAGTGTTATTGGCTATAACCCGCAACACATCATCGATGGCAGGCATGGATTCATCGGTTTGCAGTGCCGTGTCGTAGATTAAGGTTTGTTGAGGAGGTTGCGCTGTGAAAACATGTGCTGTTTCAATCTGTTGGTACTCTTCTTTGATCGCACGTTCGAGTGGCCAGCGATCGTAGTACCAATTTAGTTGTGGTGTTAGCCGCCTGAGTAAGTGCTCAATCCCAGCAGCCGAATAGGGTGGTACAGTTTTGCTGCTGGAAAAATAATTATTTATTAGTTGTATGGAATTGGCATCAAGACGTTTATCAGGCTTGCTAGAATCGATATAGTTAGCAAAAATACTTTTTAAAATAGGATTAGTTAGTTCTGGAAACTGGTGTGTAGCCATAATCTCACGCTCTCGACTATTTATCGCTACAAGAATAAAATTGATTTTATCTGTATCTAACCGAGGCAGATTCTTTGCTAAAATTGACTTTACTCTCTCAGCATCAAGCCTTGGTACCTGAGTTCCATTCGAAAAATAGTTATTCAAACCCTGAATCGTGTTGCGGTCAAGCGAGTAGGCTGAAAAGATTTCACTTAAGACTGGGTTGTGGAGTCGATCGCTCGTATCTGCTATCGCAAAATTTAACTGGTCGGTGGCATCGATAGCACGGTGACGTGGAAATTGATAACGCTCGGCAAAAAGCAGGGCGTCATATAAGGCTTGGTTCAGTGCACCGTCATCGACATCAAATGAGCTACACAATAAGCGATTTTGCAACCTAGTGAAGCTAATCAGATCAAGCACTTCACGCCGGAATCGCTCTTGTGCACCATAAAAGCCAGCCCCTATGCTACGTTCGCGGCCTTGTAGCGCATCGAGCTGACTGACGAAGTCATTTAGGATCTTAAGTTTGTTAATAGTCAAAGTTGTGGTTTCACCTTGGGCCGCTCGCGCTAATACTTTACGGTGATAGCGAAGCGCTTTGTCTTTTACCCCCGCTAGTAATGAGTTAGTTTGACGACAGGGTAAGCTTGTAAAGTGTTTGGGGTCATCGGATTTGAAGACAACGCGTACTCGCCTAGCGGTATCATGATAAGTCGTGATGCTGAGCTGGGCTGAATCTAAGTCATAGCTATAGCGGGTGTAACCGATTTGGTCTGCTAGCGGAATGGTGTTAGCTTTAGTTATTTCGGGGGGTGACGAAACTGTTAAGGTTACACGTTGAGCCATTAATCTATCAGTTGTTGAGTGCTATTAAACATATATTAGAGTGTCAAGCTTAAGGTAATCTTAAGCGGACTAGTCAAATCAATTGTCAATTATAAACAAGTTACTGGTTCGGTAGCGAGTAGCAAATGGCTGCTTTTTGCTGCTGCTGGTATTATCAGGCAAAATTTGGCCTTCCCGTGATCAAAAAAGGCCAAAACACGAGTAATTTTGCCTACTAGTGAATAAACTCGCGAGCTTTTTTGACTTGGGGTGAAAATACTCCTATCTTCTGCTTATTTTTACCCGCTATTTGACATCATAAGTTGACCACGACTTCAATAACAAGATGGTACTTGTTGGTGGACCACGTCAAGCTGGCAAAACAACCTTGCCACAGTCGCTGCTAAAAAACCCAATTGGTTATTTAAACTGGGGCATTGCTGAGCATCGCTCAGCGATTTTAAAGCGTCAGTCGCCGGCAACATCATTATGGGTGTTTGATGAGATTCATGAGTGCCGCCAATAGCGTACTGTTTTAAAAAGAATTTATGGTGATCCATTGTTGCAACAAGACCATTGCATCCTGGTGACTGACAGCGCACGGCTTGGTTACATCGACAAGGTGGTGATTCATTACAAGGCCGTTACTATTATTTGCGCTTGCATCCATTGTCAGTTACTGAGTTACAGTTGAGTACTGAGTCAGCTTTTATGCAGCCACTCAATCTTAGTGGCTTTCCAGAGCCTTATTTTTCCGCCGATGTGATAGGAGCAAAACGCTGGTCGCGTGATTATCGCAGTCGCTTAGTGCAGGAAGAAATCGTCCCGCTTGAGTGACTTTGCTCAGATCGAGCATTTAATGTTGCATTTACCTGACCTAGTCGGTTCGCCATTATCAGTCAATGCATTACGCAAAGATTTACAAGCCAGTCACAAATCAGTGAGCGCCTGGCTTGATATTCTAGAACGTTTATATGCAATCTTTCGTTTGCCACTGTTTGGAGCGCCGAAGATTCGAGCAGTAAAAAAACACAGAAGCACTATCTTTTGATTGGACCTTGATCGATCAACCCGGATTACGGTTTGAAAATTTGGTTGCTTGTGCGCTACTCAAATGGGTGCAGTATCGCGAAGATACTCAAGCTGAAACAATCGAGTTGCGTTACTTTCGTGACATTGATGGCCTAGAAGTTGATTTTGTTATTGTTGAGAATGGTCAGCCAGTGATGTTGGTTGAATGCAAATGGTCAGATCATGAAGTATCAAAGTCATTGCAATATATGAGAAAACACTTTCCAGCCTAGCAAATTACTGCGACCGGTAAAAAAGATTTTGTTAGTCAACACGGCATTCGTGTTTGCCCAGCGATAGATTTTTTAAATCAACTGATGTAGTCGACTTGCAGCATAATCGCTTGCTTCTGTGGTTTGCAGTAGGTTTCATCGATGCACAGGTAAGCAATCATCAAGGCCGTAACAAACATCAGCGGCATCATGCTAAAACCTGTTGTGAAGTGGGCTGGCTGCAGTGCAGTACTGTGGTTAAGACCTGCGGCGATATCGATAAAGTAACTGGCGATAGGCGGTATGAAGGCAGCGAACAAGGTGATAAAAGCATTATTCAAGCCGAGTGAGCTGGCGCGGGTGCTGAGGTCGGAGTGCTCGGCTATAGTTGCAAAACCGATGTTTTGTCCAGCGGCAGCGAAGCCGAGGCCAAAAAATAATATTGCATAGTGCCAAACATCTTGTTGCAATGGCACATAAGTAATGACAAGCGTAATCACTAGGCCGAGCAAGGCGCAGAATAGTAGCGTTGGCTTGCGTCGCTTGGCAATGTCAGACAAGGCGCCAAGTAGTGGGCAGCCACAGGCATAGCCAAGCCATGCGAGTGAAACGATGTTGGCGCTCATCAGTTGCGACAAACCTTGCGCTTGTAAAAATGAAACGCCCCAGAGCTCACCAATAATAACGATTGATACGTAAATACAACCGGAATAAAACGCAATCGCCCATGCTTGTCTATTCCGTATTAGCTTGTTGAGTCGTGAGCTGATCGGTTCTTCGTTCGGGATTAAGAAAATCAGCACCCGTTTACCGTGCTGAGGTTTGTTGCGGACGAAAATGGCGATCACAATTGCGAGCACGATACCGGTTACACCCGCTTCGCTAAATGTGCTGCGCCAGCCTTGCTGTGAATGCTGCATCAAGCCGACCAGTGGCCCACTCGCCAGGAACGGTCCCATGGTGCCGATAAATTGTGAGACGCCGATAAAAAAGCCAAAATATTGTTGCGGTAACCAGCTCGCGACAATCGCCAGTAAGCAGATAAACGCAAACGAAGAACCAAAGCCCATTAACAAGCGGCTGATGAATGCTGTGCTAAAGCCGGTCGCCTGAGCAAATATTAAGGTTGAGACAGCGCAAATTAAACTAGCGCTCACCATGAGAATGCGGGCGCCGAACTTGTCAGTTAAGATTCCGACCGGAATTTGCATGATGCCGTAACTGATGTAATAAGCGGAGCCAATGATCGCTAAACTAGCTGGGTTTAATTGTAGGTCTGGCATCAGTTGTTGGGCGACGCTACCGATCAAGGTACGGAGGAAAAATTCATAGAGAAAAAATCCAGCTGCTAAAGCCCAAATAATCAATCCGCGAGTGGTTAGGGTGACGTGCTGTCCGGTTTGGCTCATGCTTATTCGGTCTGAGGTGATTGTAGGTTGGTTTCAGTCTGTGCTGTCCAGTCCCCTAAATGCGTTGCCGCATGTTGCATGCGTGGGAATACAGCAAGTTGAAATAGCGCTTCTCCTTCATGCACCAATGGTAGGTTGTTTTTTCCAACGATGATAGCTTCTTCTGGGCAAGTGATAATCGCATTGTCGGTAGCGGCAAATGGATCACTGATGCTGCATAGTATTTCGCCTTGTTTGACATGTTGGCCAAGCGTGTGTTTGCTGCGACTGATGCCACTGGTTGCTGCGCGTACCCAAATATTTTTTTCGGTAAATAAACTTTTTCTCTGATTGTCTTTTTTGGTTTTTTCTTTGCTGTGTTTTTCTGGCAACATGCCGAGTGAACGCATCACATTACTGACACCTTTGACTCCGACTTTAATCGCGTATTCATCAAAGTGCATCGCTTCACCGGCTTCGTAGAGTAAAAATGGTTTATCTTGCTCACGTGCCATGGTGCGGAGCATGCCTTTCTCATAATGCGCGTTTGACATCACCGGTGCATTGAACGCTCGTGCTAATTGTTTAGCGCGGTCGTCGCTAAAGTTAACGTAAATTTGAGGAAGATTGGTATAGTTGATAAAGCCAGTTTGTAAATCGATACAAGCATCAGCTTTTGGAAAAATTTCTGAGCTAAAGAGGTGCGCTAAGCGCGCTGCATGAGTGCCACTTTTACTGCCAGGGAAGCAACGATCCAGGTCGAGTCCGCCTGGCAAGTAGCGCGAGCGATTAATCAAGCCGTAGACATTCATGACTGGGATCGCAATTAGGGTGCCGTGTAAGCGCTTTAAGCTGCTTAATTTGAGTAGGCGATTGATGATTTCGGTGCCGTTTAATTCGTTGCCGTACATGGCAGCAGTGACTAGGAGGCAAGGTCCTGCTTGTTTGCCGTGTACCATCTTAATCGGCATGTAGAGTGGCGCACAGCTGAACAATTCTGGTAGCGGCAATGCCAACGACAGGCTTTCGCCCGGGTGGACGGCTTGGTTGTACAGTTGTAGCGTCGTGTTTTTCATAATAGTTGTTCTTTATTGAACAATAGATTGACTGTTTACTCGATATAAGTGACCGACTAAATAGTTTCTGTAGTGTAACAAAAAAATCAGCCTAAGGTTAGCGAGGATTTAATGGTCAAAAGATGTGCCAGAGCTATTAATGGCGTACTCTGCAAATATATTGCGCGCTCTGTTTTAGCTCATGCCGCTAGCTCACTGACTGATGAGAGTGATAAAAATATACTGGACTGGCTACGGACGCGGTCTGGGTAGGTACATTCAGCACAAACTTATCTATCACCTCACTACAATGGTGATAAAACGCTTATTTTTACAACATGGCTCTGTCGAGGTCGAGCTGATGACTTGTCACAAAGATACACGACTGCCTCCGGGGGCGGGTGAGGTTGCTAGCGAAGCTGGCTCTGCTAATACACCGCATCCGAGTCGATACCCTCAAGTTGCATGGTTCCAATTAAAGCTGTGCTTCCGGTAATGATGGCAGGGGGAATTGTCTTTTATCCACGCCGTTCGGAGTCGATGGATTGCTTATGTTTATACCAGAAGTAGTATTACCGTCGGGATACTCGTGCTGGCAGTCGGTGAAAGCAAGTCGCTGCAGCATTATTCATTGGCTATCCGGGTCCGCTGCTGCCGGGCCTTGGAGAAGCTGTTGATTCAGGCGATTGCGTTTGATCCGTCTTGGCACTGCCAGGTTGAACTGAAGCAGGTTGATGTTCGGTTTGAACGATGGCACTAGGCGTTTCTCTACCGGGTCCTGATTCTCTTGGTGATGGTAGCGGTGATTCATCCTCAGAGGTCGTGCCACCACTCAGATCACCCAGGATATCGTCCAAGGTGAATCCCTCTCCACCACAAAACCCTTCGCGCTCCTGGTAATCATCGCTATCACGTTCATAGTCGCTGCCATTAGGTGCAGCTGCAGCGCGACCTGATCGGGTTAATACAGATGCATTTTGTTGGCCAATTCTGGCCACTTCCGTCAGTAAGTCACGTGCTGGAATGAATGCTGCATCGATACCATCCAATTTAACTAAAATACCTTGCTCTGCAACTGACGTGCCATCCCGTATTACGGTCCGCTCAACAAGATTGATGGTTGCTCCAGGATCAAGATGAAGTCTGACTTGCTCCAGCACTGCACTCGTTAATGTTGCCGGAATAGAATTCGCCTTACTAAAGTCTGCTCGTTTTCGAAACATACTTCCCTCTGAATCAATAAATCGACCTAACGCTGCAAAATCAACTTGGCCGTTAGAGGCCAAGCTTTTACTAAATTTTATATCGCGCTGATTGGTAAAGATTTTGCGAACATTCGGCAACGACCTTTTACGAGCCTTGTATTGCTCGAGTTTGTTAGCAAGCGCTGCCTGGAGAGTGGGCATCTCAATCTTACCTACGGCCTGCCAAAATGCACGAGTGGCTTGTTGTTTTTGTGCTGTCTTCAATTCAGCTATGGTTTGCTGCTTGGCCCCGATCATTGCTTGAACATCTGTGGCTTTGCAAAGTGAATGAATAAAAATGAGTTCATCACGAGCCGCTGCGACTGAGAGTCGGTGCGCTGGGTCGG
>CAWUKA010000010.1:0-34137 GCA_963922965.1 uncultured Gammaproteobacteria bacterium
TTTGATTTAAAGCTCGACTCATTGCACGTTGATCGTTTGCATCCATTTTTCGACCGATCTGATTACCAAAATAACCACCAGCAACTGCACCACCGACCATCATCAACGTCTTACCCGTGCCACCACCAAATTCACTGCCAACCGCAGCACCGAGCACAGTGCCAGCGATGGTACCAGCATCTTCATTACTAATATGACTGCAACCAACCAATGCCGACAAGCCAAGTAAGCAGCATATCGTCACTATCAGTTTTTTCATAACAACTCCCATGTTGTAAATAGAACCAATAACGTTCAAATAATAGCTTTTGCGCCTCACAAAAACAATAAGCGAAGTCTGTGGCCAGCAAGAATAAATGAAAACTAGTTATTCAGAACTGGAGAGGTAAGTTGAAGGATTGCGCACATGACTCTCTTCAATACTAACAGAAACCATTAAGTCATAGGCTGTTAAGCTTGCTGAATAGCGAGCAACATACTCAATTGGCACTCTATTGCCCCACAAGACCACCGGATCACCAGCTCTAGCTTCAGGGCAAGGTCGCAAATCAACAGTGATCAAATCCATTGATACCTGCCCCCATAATGCAACCAAGGTATCATTGACTAGCAGTGGCGCACCATCTGCTGCACTACGCGGATAGCCATCGCCATAACCGCAAGCAACAACTCCAATTGGCATATCTTCAGGACACTCAATACGATGACGATAACCAATACACTCGCCACGTTTTACAGTTTTGACCTCAACCAAATGCGATGCGAAATGACTCACCATCTGCAACCCATGATCACTGGCAATACGATCTTTAAATGGCGATGCCCCGTAGAGCATAATGCCAGGTCGCACCCAGTCGTGATGAGCTTCGGGTAACCCTAATATTGCGGCAGAATTTGCAATACTACGTTCACCAGGAAGATCTGCTGTTGTTTCGGCAAAGCGCTGTAACTGACGCTGGGTAAAGTCACTTTGTGGTTCATCTGCAGATGCCAAGTGGGTCATCAGACGAATCTTTTTCACGTTCGAACTTGCCGTTAAACGTTGCCAAACATCACGGACATCCTCCGGCGCGAAACCTAACCGATGCATCCCACTATCAATTTTCAACCAAACAGTAATCGGCTTAGCAAATGATAATTGCTCTATGTTTTGTAGCTGAACATGCTGGTGAACCACAACCTCAAACTCATAAGCAGCCGCCAACATTAAATCATCAGGACGAAAACAACCACCCATGATGACTAGTGGCTGAGGCAAATTGAATTGCTGCAGGTAAATTGCTTCTTCAAGCCGCGCAATGCCTAATGCATCGGCATCTGATAATGCCTGCGCGACGCGGGCTAAACCATGGCCATAAGCATTACTTTTTACCATTGCTAAAATTTTAGAGCGTGGTGCAAAAGCGCGAACCTGTCTTAGGTTGTGTTGGATGGCATGTAAATCAATGGTTAAGTGGTTGGCACCATTCACACAAAACTCCCAGCATCCAAGTAATTAGTTGAAGCAAAATTTTCAAAACAAGTGTATTGACCGAAAAATGTTAACCGAACCTTACCGATAGGACCGTTACGTTGCTTGGCAATAATAATTTCTGCAGTACCCTTATCAGGACTGTTTTCGTTATACACTTCATCACGATAAATGAAAGCGATTACATCAGCATCTTGTTCAATAGCACCTGACTCGCGTAAATCAGACATCACTGGTCGTCGATCATGGCGCTGTTCCAAACTTCGATTCAACTGAGACAAAGCAACCACTGGCACATTGAGTTCTTTTGCAAGTGCTTTTAACGAACGTGAAATTTCTGAGATTTCAGCAGTACGATTTTCACTATGGCCTTTCAACGACATCAACTGGAGATAGTCAATCACTACCAGACCAAGCTGACCGTGCTCACGGGTCAAGCGACGAGCGCGTGAGCGAACTTCAGTTGGGCTCAACCCAGGTGAGTCATCGATATAAAGCGGCGCTTCAGACAACATACTAATTACTGAAGTAATTCTAACCCAGTCATCATCATTGATTTTACCGGTGCGCAAATGATGCTGATTAATCCGCCCAAGTGAAGACATCATACGAATCGCTAACGCATCACCTGGCATCTCCATACTAAAAATTAATACTGGTAGCCGGCTCTTGATCGCAACATGCTCGGCAACATTAACACCAAGCACTGTCTTACCCATTGATGGGCGCCCGGCAATAATGACTAAATCACCACGTTGTAAACCAGCAGTCATCTCATCTAAATCAGTAAAACCAGTTGGAATACCAGTGATAACGTCGTCCGAGTGATACAACTCATCAATTCGCTCTGTTGCTTGAGTCAACAACTCTTTGATCGGGACTGGTCCTTGCAGACTACGAGCACCAACTTCAGCAATTTCAAATACCTTGCGCTCTGCTTCATCGAGTAATTCATGACTGGTGCGGCCCTCTGTATGATATGCAACATCAGCAATTTCACCGGCAACACCGATCAGCTGACGCAAAATCGAGCGCTCTCGTACGATGGTAGAATAGGCTGCAACGTTGGCTGAGCTTGGTGTTGTTTGTGCCAATTCAAATAGACAGGCTTCGCTACCGGCTTGGGCGAGCAAATTTGCTTGTTGCAAAGCATCAGCGATAGTCAGCACGTCAAGTGGCTGATCACGCCGAGCAAGCTCACTCATAACCCGAAAGATAAAACGATGCTCTGGCTTGTAGAAATCTCTTTCACTTAATTTCTCTGTTACCCTATCCCAAACAGTATTATCAAGCATCACAGCGCCGAGCACTGCTTGCTCAGCTTCTAAAGAATGGGGTGGCAACTTAACCTTGTCGGTGATGCTAGGCATATTGCCTTTTTTGATTGGCTGGTCGATAGTTTCCACATTCAAACCTTGCGCGGTAAAGATGATTAGTTGGCTTGGGCAATAACAATAAACGAATAGTTAAATTTTATCAGCTCAAGTCAAGCGACACCACAGCGCCCAGCGTCAGAATAAGAAGTAAAGCAGGACAGAGGAAACAACGTTTCCTCTGTCGAAGCAAGCGACTTAAAGCGCGAGCACAAGACAATATGACATTGGCACTAATTACTCAGCTTCGATTGTTAGTGCCATATTCAACATCACATCGCTATGCAGCTGTATGCCTACTTCAAATTGCCCAGTCTGACGGATAACCCCTTCAGGCAAGCGCACCTCGTGCTTATCGACTTGAACACCAGATTCAGTGACAGCTCGCGCAATCTCCTGGGTACCAACCGAGCCAAATAATTTACCCTCATCACTCGCCCGGGTAACGATCTTAACAGTGATCTGACGCAGCTGCTCGGCGCGAGTCTCTGCTGCCGCTAACACTTCTGCCGCTTTCTTCTCAAGCTCAGCCCGCCGCGCCTGAAATTCAGCTAAATTATCAGCATCAGCAAAAACAGCCTTACCTTGTGGGATCAGGTAGTTGCGGCCAAAACCAGGTTTAACGTTAACTTTATCACCCAGATTGCCAAGTTGGCCAATTTTTTCAAGTAAAATAACTTCCATTAGAAAAGCTCCCTTCAGACTACTCGTGCGTATCACAAAACGGCAACAAACCAAGTTCACGAGCAATTTTAATCTCTCTCGTCATCTTACGCTGGTGAAGATTACCGGTGACCCGACTAGGCACAATTCTACCAGTTTCAGCAATGCATGCTTCTAATACCCAAGGATTTTTATAATCGATGTCTTCAGCCGAAATACGGCAATGTTTACCACGACGATTGTTGTAAGCCATGACAACCTCCTTAAATTCTTAATTTGATAATTAACTGGCAATAGCAGCTTCTTATACTTAAGTCCGAGCGACTACTGCTTCATTACTCGCAACCTGTTCAGCCACGCCCAGTTCGCTAACTGCCTCAGACTTATCATCAGCTCTATTAGGAGCACGAGATGGCGTAGAGGCGGTATTATCACGTTCGTCCTTGTTGCGCATCATCGGTGATTGTTCTGTAATTGCTTTTTTTCGTCTAAGCACCATATGACGTAATACCGCGTCATTAAATCGGAAGGCACTGACGAGCTGATCCAGCGTCTCTTGTGCCACCTCAAGATTCATTAAAATATAATGCGCTTTGTGCACACCGCCGATTGAATAAGCCAGCTGGCGGCGCCCCCAATCTTCAAATCGATGGATAACGCCATTATCCGCTTTTATCATGGCCTGATAGCGATCAACCATCGACTGAACTTGTTCACTTTGGTCAGGGTGGACTAAAAAAACCACCTCATAATGTCTCATACGAACTCCTTATGGTCTAACAGCTTGCCCCCAAACATTGGCCGGCGGTCAAGCAAGGACGGGCTTACTTTACGACTTTTTACACAAAAGAGCCGTATTTTACCGGATTTGACCAGCCCATACAAATAAATAGTCAGTTTTTATGAAATAAGTCAATCAAAACAAAAACTCGAAACAATGCATCGAAGGCACACGCGAAGTTCTATAATTTTTGATAATAATCAATTAATTAGGTATTAATCTGGCCTAGCTGGTATAAAACTTGCTAATCATATGATAACCAAAGTCAGCTGAGACACCGGCATGAAAAAAAAGAAACAAATTCGCACTCAACCGGAGCTGCGCGAACATATCTTTGCGAATGTTGACACACCCAATTATCACGGTAGCGACAAACTCATGCGTTGGTCGCCAGGCTCAGTTGCCGGCGGGATTCAACGCGGCGAAGAGTGCCTCGAAATCATTCATCAGTATTTCTACGACATTCCATTACCTGACTTTTTCCATGAGCGCGTTGATCTGTTACGAGAAAATATCACCCTACTCTGGCAAATTGCCCTAACTGCAGAACAAGAACAGTGGTCGCAGCAAAATCCTGATCGTAAAATTTCGCGCATGCCAGATGGCACACTTACTGCAGATATCGTCACCGACCTATACGCGTACTTAATGAAAATTCTGAGTGATGAAAACCAACGGGTGCTTGATATCATTACCGTAGAAAATTTAAATTATGATCCCGCAGAATTAAGAGGTGAACATGCTCGAGCATTTAACCGTATGATTGATGCAAGCCATCGGTACACATTTGATTTTTCAGAAAAGAAACTCGGGTCAAAACAAGATTATGGTTATAAAGAAATGATGGCAGCTGTGCGTGAAAATTATGATGAGTTACACCAAGCGGCTGACAGTTATCTTGCAACTAAGCAACGCCAAGAACGTACGTTTCAACGCAAGCTATACGATTTTATCCTGTCAATTTGGAAACCGAAAAATGAGCTATCAGAGTGGTTGTAAGCTAAAGTAAAAGTGGTAAAAGGAGAGTTTAGTACTTTAGTACTTTAGTGCTGGAAATGCAGTGCCGATCACTGAGCTTTGCCAGCCATTTTCCGGTAATAGCTTTAACATTTGGACTAAGAAATTTAATACATTTAGCACATCAAAACACAAACCACTCAAATAACACTAGTTTTATCCTTCCAGTACTAGCATTTAATGATAAAAAATTTTAGAATAGCTCCGTTTTTTGTGAAGTCACGAAACGCATTAACGGTAAGCTAAAGCAGCCCATGTAGTTGAAATCGTGCATGCGATTTTACCCGTGCTGTTGCACAAGCTAACGAACAGATACTTCGCACGGAGAGGAGGTAACCTGCCAATGATGCCAATGACAGCTAGTAACCAAGAGCGCCTCATTCAAGATATATTAAAACTACGCGACGCATTTAACGACCTAGCCTGGCCGATTCGCTTGTTCTTGGTTCCGCAGCCTTTAGCAGAGGCGCTCAGGTGGTTTAGACCCGCGGATGTGGGAACCACAGTAGCAGTAATTCAGGCGCTGATGGATGCTTATGTTACAGATACCATCCAGATTCCTGATGAAAATTGGCCGCCTGCTGGAGGTGAGCGGACTACTTGCCAAGTCTGGGGATTTAAGGGGCCAGTTAACAGTATCGTCTGTAATAACTCGTCGCTGTTCAGATTACTCATGGTGCTTAGCTTAGCTCTCAATAGTTTAAGACGGAAAGCTGATTTTAAGCAAAACGAAGTATGGCAATTTATACTTAGTACTGAGATTGACTCACCAACATATATTTTAGAGCATCCAGCACAAAAAGATCTCTTCTTGATCATACTTAGACTCAGGTGCGCAAATTTAGCCACAGAGAAAAATTTAAGACGTGTCATTGCTTACCAGAATTGTTCTACTCTAGCAACAGTGCTATCGTGTTTGGAATCTCAAAATGGGGATCAATGCGATCAGAGCACCCTCGATTTAATACTTAATTATCCTAAGCTTAGCTTAGCTCTGCCTACTATAGATTTTATGAAAAAACCAGCAAACGGACGGCAACCGCGTATATTTGGAAAAATACTGATTAATCAATTATTAGAACACGATAGTACAACGCTAGAAAAAGCTTTTTTAGCAGATCCAATATATTTAGCCAGTGCAGATGGAAGCCGCTACGAAATACACTATTCAATCTGGTCGCTCTTAAATAGCGACGCAATAGACAAAATGGATGTTCAGACTCGTGGTACATGGGTTTGGCGTATACTTTTGAGCTGTGCCAAACCAGAGATCAGTGACCTGCAAGGTATTTTAACTGATTTATTCTTTAAAGAAGCCAAGCTACAAGAAATTGTAGAACAGGGATTAATAGCTGATGAGCTACTGACTCTTTCCTTTCAAAAATTATTACAAACCGAACAGAGCCCTTCAACTCTCTATTTCATCCTATGGTTTTACATTCGCCGCAATCACTCAATGGAACAAGAATTAGTTAGTAGACTCCTAGCATTACCAGAAGTGCAGGTCATCGCCCATACTGGTCCAAGCAGTATACCTGCAGATCAGCTTAAGTTATTATCTCTTGCCTCAGCAGTAAACCACCAACATGCCTTAGCATTATTGGCTAAAATTCCACTGCCAACAACAATTAGCTTTGCGCATTTGTACCATGTCTTCAATGAGAAGCCAATCCCGGAAGAACTTATCACAATCAACCAAGCATCTCTTTTTTGTAACTATGAAAGCGCTGTTATTCCACTGACGCTAGCAGAGAAAGAGCAGGTTAAAAAGCTTACGGCAACTTATAGGTCTCAAATTGAAGCAATGGGTGGAGCAACTGAGGCACTTCAATGGTTTCGAGTGCGATTACAGGATTATTACCAAGCATGTCCGGCCACAATAGAATTAGATGGGCAAGAATCAGATTTACCGTTAACATGGGAGCAATTTCAAAGCTTAGCATTATCTGAAGAACAACAACAGCAAGCTAAAGAAGCCTACCATACCCATGCAGGACACAGTGCTTATCGCTTATTTTTACCAGCACATAATCCATGGCTTGCACATAATGCGATGTATATTAAAAAACAGCAAATAACTGATAGCTCTGGCCAAATCTATGAAATGCGCTGTGCGGATTATCACGAGCTTAAAGAGCTAGCGATTATTTTATTCTGTGCTGCAACTGATCCTCACGCTGACCCTGAGACGACGCCAGAAGAGCGAGTGGCTATTCTTATTCAAGCCTTTGCTGACACTGTGCGCGCGCACAATGAAGATGGCGAACAGCAAATACCTGATCACCCATCATGCCAAATGGGAATGAAACGCCGATTCTTACAAGGCTTACCGTATCACTGCCTGAAGCTCAGAGTTGATGAAGAGATATTAACTTGGGAACTGCGGGAGTGGTACCTGGGCTTACTTCGTAATCAAAAGTTCAAAAATCGAGGCAATCAGATTCAACTAGTGCGAGATACAGCTTTAGCATACTTTGAAGATCCAGCAAAAGAAATACCTGGCTCACTCAAATTGATTGATGTTACGAGTAGTGAAATAGAAGCATTTCGCGCTGAAACGACAGTAAAATATCAAACTCGATTACCTCAAGATTTGCACCCCATGCTAGCAGAGACCCTTAATGCCGTGATCGATAAACACCTTCGACTAGAGAGAAATCAGGCGCACTTCACCAAGCTATATCAAACATTCAATCTCGGCAGGGTGACGCTCACCCCAACACCGACACCTAGGGTAGAAGGTGGCCGATCCCGTCTTGTGACTGCGCCTATCTTAGGACATTGTCATGAAAGTCCAGCAGGGATACGGGGAAGAAGAGTTGAGAGCGCTGACACGCCATCCAATACAGCTACAACTACAACTTTTCGATGCAGCGGATAATAATGTAGTAATGTAGCCATACTACTAGTCAGCCAGCATCACTCGCCTGAATTGCAAACACGACTAACTCTTGCAATAGTTTAGCCGTTGCATCATTCGCAGCAAATGCACCAAACTTTGGATTGGCTCTTTCGGCAGGTGCTTTGATCAGGAATCGACGCGTTGCAACAACACGGTGTGACACCATATCAATTAATTCAGCACGAACATTAAGCTTAAAAACACTATGCGCGTCTTCAATAAAATCCTGTTCAAAGGTCAAAATTTCTGTATCGAGGCGCCAATCAGTATGGCCAGCAAATGGCGTACTAACAACCGCGTGAAAGCGATGACTCTGCTCTAGCGCTGCAACAAACAAAGGCTGCAACATACGTGCTGGTGAGGCCACCCAACGATTTTTAATGTATTGGTTAACTGCATGTGGCTGATTCATATAAATCATCGCTGAATTAGTATAGGGCGGCACCGCAGCAGGCAATGCCACTAGTAATGTTGCTGACGTAGGTGTTGCGCGCACCACTGACTGACTTGCCTTATCGATGCGGTAGAGGTGCGCATTTTCTGCAGGCAATGGCCGGAAGGTACATGCTGTTAATAAGTACGCAGACAAACAACTGGCAAAAAATCTTGTAATAATTCTCATTACTCTCCTGGCCCTAAACCATTTTTACGCCGACCACGTAGTAATACATTCGGATCACGTTCAACATCTTCAGAAATCTCTATCAGATTATGCGTTAGCGAATGCATATCAGACATCGCTTGGGTAAACTCTGGCATTAACTGAGTAGAAACCTGATCAACCAAGACTCGACTCGAACGCATGGTTTTTTCAAGTTCAGTGCTGCTATGGTTTAGACGCTGCGACAGTTCTTCAAGCTGATGAGTCAACTGAGGCAAACGCTGGCTGGCCTCAGCTGTTTGTCTAAGGGTATCGTCGGCTTGCTTGATGACTGATTCAAGTGATTTACGGCTTTGCGCTAAAGAGCTAGAAAAAGCTTGAATATCCTGCAAACTACTACGCACAGCGATACCATTTTCATGGCTAAATAATTCTGACACGCGCTCACCAATTTTTGTTACATCGTTGGTTAATTGTGTTACCGCAGTATCGACTCGCACTGACAGTGAAGGGCGGGCGTTAATTAATGGTAGCTGGCCGTTACGACCAAGTAAAATCGGCGCAGCTGGATCCCGTGTTGCCAATCCAACATAGACTAGACCGGTAATGCCTTGCAGCTTTAACGTTGCTTCAGTGCTGGTTAGAATCGGAGTACCAGCAAAAATATCCAGTAGCAACAGTACGCGCTGTGGATTGTTAGGATCCAAGCCGATCTTCGCAACCGAACCAACCTGGACACCATTATATTTAACCGGTGCTTCGATATTTAAACCAGCAACGGACTCATTCATCAGAACTTGATACTGTTTGAAATGCTCGGTTGAGATACCACTAGACAGCCAGGTCACCACAATAATCAGTGCGATTAACATACTTACCGCAAACAAACCAACAATAGTGTGATTGACTTTTACTTCCATTAACCAGCCTCTACCTTATACGCTTGCTGCGCCGCGCGACCGCGTGGGCCAGCGAAATAAGCGCGCACTTCACTGTGCTCTGATTGTCCCAATTCAGCCATGGTCGCACACGCTAGCACACGACCATGACCGAGAAAAGTCACACGATCAGCAATTTGCCAAAGAGTATCTAAATCATGAGTCACCATAAACACGGTTAGATCCATCACTGATTTCAACTCGATGATTAACTCGTCAAAAGCGCCTGCACTGTGCGGATCAAGCCCTGACGTCGGCTCATCTAAGAACAGAATTTGCGGGTCAAGTGCTAATGCACGGGCAAGCGCAGCTCGCTTGATCATACCACCACTCAACTCAGAAGGCATTTGATGTGCCGCTTGTGGTGACAAGCCAACCAATTGCAGCTTCAGCATGGCAAGCTCGTTCACCGTCGTTGCTGAATAGTCAGTATATTCTCGCAAGGGGTAGGCGACATTCTGCATTACCGATAACGTGCTAAACAGCGCACCATGCTGAAACAGCACACCAGTTTGCAAACGGCAAGCTTGTAAAGATATCTGATTTGCAGTGAATAGCTCGGTGCCAAACAGATAGATATGCCCAGCAACTGGTTTTTGCAGTGCGAGAATATGGCGCATCAATGTGGTTTTGCCACTACCACTACCACCCACGATCGCCATCACCTCACCTTGATAAACATCGAGTGATAAATCCTGATGTATAGTGTGTTTACCATACGCGGTCGATAAGTGCTGGATACTAATCACAGGCTTCATTGAATCTTTTAGCACAGTTCGCATCATCATATATCAAAATAGCTAAGCAAAATTGAGAACCCGGCATCAGCAACAATAATTAAAAATATTGCCATCACTACACTTTTCGTCGTTTGAGCACCGATGCTTTCAGCGCTACCCGTTACCCGCAACCCTTGGAAACAACCGACGCTAGCAATAATGCCAGCAAAGACTGGTGCTTTACCAATACCAATCACAAATGAGCTCAAACTTACAGCATGCTTTGCATGCTGGATAAAGTCATGGTGACTTACACCCAGCATCGCATCCGACATCAGCATACCACCCAACATCCCAAATAAGTCAGCCCAAACTGTCAACAGTGGGATCGACCAGATCAAACCCCAGATTCGTGGAAACACGATTGTTTCAAGCGGCACTAATCCCATTATTTTTAGCGCATCGATCTCTTCACGTATCTTCATGATGCCAACTTCGGCTGTAAAAGCAGCGCCACTACGGCCAGCAACAATGATCGCTGTCAACAGTGGTGCAAATTCACGGAAAATAGCTAAGCCTAGCAAGTCAACGATAAAAATGTTAGCGCCGTATGTTTGCAATTGCACACCCATTTGATAAGTCAGGACGACACCGATTAAAAATGACAGCAAACCAACAATCGGTAATGCTCTAGCACCGGTTTTTTCGATAACATATATACCATTAGACCAATCAAGCTTATTCAGCTTGGTAAAAGCACACAGACCAATAATTACCATCTCACCAATGAAACTGATAAATGCGAGTGACTCTTCAAACTGATCTACAACAGTGCGGCCTAAAGCTGGCAAAAACCGCTCTACCTCAGGCTTAGCAAGCACTTGATCAATACTGACTAACTCAATTAAATCAAGCTGCGGTGTACTAAAACCACCAACGCGGACTAGCACATTGTGTGCCTGCAAGTTAGCGATGATTTTTTTGACCATCCAAGCGCCAACTGTATCGAATGCAGAAATCGTACTGCCATCAATATCGACTTCAGCTGCTGCTAACGGCAGATGTTCGATTAAATTGCGTTCTAGCTCAACGAGATGAGCTGTGGTCCACTCACCTGAACAGGACAGCCGATGTTCGGCATAATCGTATTCGACACAAGCAGTTTTCATGGCTACTGGTCTTGCTGATTTTCGGGTATGATGACATCATTTTAAGTGATTAATTCAAGTTCGGCTAGCGGCTCATGCCATTTAACTGAGATGATCCCAATGATCGACCGGTTAGTATAAGCCTAGATATAAGGTTGAGACATGACAATTGAAAAACCACGGATTCTGACTGGCGACACCCCTACTGGCAAACTTCATTTAGGCCACTATGTTGGCTCACTGGAAAACCGCATTAATCTCCAACACGATTACGAGTGTTACTTTATTATCGCCAATATGCATGCACTGACAACGCAGGCTGATAAGACGAAAGATATCTACCAAAACGTGCTAGACATCACAATGGATTTTTTGGCGACTGGTATCGATCCAAGCGTGAGTACGATATTCATCCAATCAGAAGTGCCTGCGATTGCTGACCTAACTTTTATCTTTAGTATGTTATTGCCTTTTCCAAGAGTGATGCGCAATCCAACGATTAAAGATGAAATACGCGACAAAGGATTAGGGGAAAACTACCCTTTTGGCTTTTTGCTATATCCGATTGGTCAGGTTGCTGATATCCTTGCTTTTCGACCTGAATTGGTGCCAGTTGGCGAAGACCAAATTCCTCATCTCGAAATGACCCGCGAGGTCGCACGCCGTTTTAATCAATTATACTGTGATGTTGATCCGCATACTGATGATAAAGACATGATCAAAGCTGGCGGTATACTGCCAATCATTGCGCCGCTGATGGGTCGACAGACACGCTTAGTCGGCACTGGCGCCCCTGGAACAAATGGCCAACTACTCAAAATGAGCAAATCACTAAATAATGCGATTTTCCTTAGCGATGATCCTGATGCTATCACTAAAAAAGTCATGGCTATGTACACTGATCCGAATCGCCTCAAGCCGACTGATAAAGGCACTATTGAAAATAACCCACTCTGGATTTTTCATGAAACCTTCAATCCAGATACCAACTGGGTTGAAGTAGCCGAAGAGAAATACCAGAACGGCGCCATCGGTGATGTTGAATGCAAGCGAAAACTGATTGATGTTTTAGTGGAATTTATCGAGCCGATTCGGAAACGGCGTGAAGTTTATGCAGCAGACCCCGCCGGCGTAATCGAGATTTTACGCCAAGGCACCGAACGCGCCAACGCTATAGCAAATGAGACCTTACAACAAGTCAAAGCGGCGATGTCACAACATTACTTTTAAATGACAAACTGGCAAGACTAAGCGAGCACTCTACTTATCTTTATTGTGGCTTGTAGACTATACCATCTTCAGCTAGTCGGATAACACCACCAGCTGAACGACGTTTAAAATGCTGTACGTGTTCATCAATATGGATACTTACACCAGGAAAAATCTTATTCTTCACACTAACAGTTGCCGATCGAGCAAGCTCAAGCTTAGCTTCAATAGCTTTTATTCTCTTTAACTTTGTATCAAATTTAGTTTTTAGGCTGGCGATAGCTGTTGCAATCTTTTCTCGGACTTCATCTGCAACGTTCTGCTTTTTAATGAGGGCATATTGTTGCTGCAACTTCTCTAGTTTTTGTAATTGATCACGCGCTTGTACTTTTAACCCCACTACATGCTCCTCAGTTTCAGCAAGTTGCGCAACAACAATTTCAGTTTTTAGAAATGAATCTGAACCAAGATTATTAGCAATAACACTACCATCTACTCGCAGCAAACCAGCCAAAATTGAGCTTGAAGGCTTACCAATAACATGAATATCACGACCGGCATAAATCAAGGAGTGACGAATACCACTCTGTGTTTGAATGTTACCTTTTGCCGTAATAATACAGTTACGGATAAAATTTGCTTCAATATCACCATCACACTGAATATGTGCCACACTCCAATCTGCATCGCGCTTCATCAGGTCGAGCAGTAAACTATGCTCTGGTGGCTGCGGACAAACCATACCTTGCGCCACCTTGATATCACCACCGACATAGAGCTGTGCTGACTCGACTGTACCTGATACCAACAAATCGCAACTACACCGCACGGTTGCACCAGCGACAATATCACCTTTCACAATAACTGTACCATCAAAATCGATATCGCCAGTAATCAAATTTACTTTTTCAACTTCGATAACTGGATCAACTCGCATGCCTCTTTCAATTACAACCGGACAACCGCCACGCGCTGACAACAACTGTTTATCATTGTCTGGATCAATCACCACACCATCCAGATCCTCATCAAAACTAAGCCAAACACCCTGCTTTTGTTGGATCAGCTTGCCATACACGTCTTTACCTGGCTCACCTTCAGTTGGTGGATCAATCCGCATTAATAATACGTCTGACTCAACTGTATCAATGCGACTAGCACGAAAATTTAACGCCTTACCATCTTTGACTGCATGTTGCTCTTTTTCTTCAATACGCTGTTTATGCTGTTCATAAAGATTAACAAATTCACTATCACGGCCATCAATCGGTAATTTGCCAACAGCTAGCTTCCAGCTAGTTATGCCTTGGACAATATTGCTTATCAGCATAGCTTTTAGTGTGATTAACGCTTCCTCTCCCAAGCCATAACAAATTCCTTTACGCACAAGCAACTGATCAATCTCATCAGCAGTGACTCGGTTACCAGCAAAAGCAGGTGTGTACTCGCAAATCGCAGCACAAGAATCTGCGCTTACATTTAATTTGACTTTTGCATCACGCTGCTCTGCAATTACCAGTTTTACTTTTTCACTATTGTCGCTACACTTTTGCTTGAGCTTCTGCCATTGATCTTCACAAAAGTAATAATCTTCATAACCTTGTTCAGCAAGCAAGGCTAGCATACTTTTACGTGTCACTGCTGTAACTGACATGGCAGGTAGGACTTTTGCATAAACATTACTGTTACCGTTAGCATCTTTAACTTTATCAAGAACCACTTTGGCGTACTTACGTAGACCGATGTTTATCTGCTGTTTATTGTTATTTTCGTCCAGTGCTGCTAGCACAGCTTGCAAGCCTTCTTCATCGATATAGAATCGATCGTATTCGGTTGCAGCCAACGCATCACGCAGTGACTGTTCGGTCAGCTTACCAATTCTGGCACAAGGTTGTATTTTTGCGTGTATATTGGCTTGATCAGCAGTAATTTCGAATTCGACATCAGCTTCATGATGACTAGCAACTACGACAACCTCTTGGCGATCATTGTTGTGACATACTAATTGTAACGCTTCGAATGCTACCTCATCGATAACAAAAGTTCGATACTCCGGTTGGCTGAGTACTTGCTCTAACTGTTCACGCTTAAAATCTTTCTTTGCTATTTTTGGCTGGACACACGCTTGTAATTGATCGCCAGCAGTAGACTTTTTAAATTCAACCTGAGCACGATAGAGCCCAGCAACCGGAACCTTACCTACTTCCTCATTCTGCTCAGCTAACGCAAGCACTGGCCTAAAATCATCTGCCAATAAGAAATATGATTCAAAATTCGCCGCACTGAATTCAGCTCGCAGACTATTGCTATCGCGCTTTTGCTCACCGCAAGCGGGTTCAACATGAGCAAAGATAATTTTGCCATCATCACTAAGCTGAAAGTTGATCTGAGCTGGTCGCTTGATACCAAGTAGGACGCGACAGGGCTCATTATTTTGCGCTTGTGCCACCAAGCGCTGAAAAATATCCTGCTTGATTTCATAGCTCGCATACGGCTCACTCGCCAATAATTGCTGGAGTTCTTCAGCAACGACTTGGCGCGCACCGCCCGTTGGATGGACTTCGGCAACCAGCGCCTGCTGGTCGCTATCGAGCAAAAAAGTAACTCGAGCAAAGTGTGTAGTCTCTTCACGATCCTTCAATAGGCGATCCTTGCTAGTTGGTTTGCAGCCCGGTTCACGGCTGTACTTCTTTAGAGTGTAAACCAATATAAAAGTTCCGTACTGATTGTCAGATACTAATCACAGACGAAGAAACTCAATAAAATAACTAACTAGACCATCAGACTTCAGATGGTAGCGGCGGTTGCCGCGACTAAGCGTTTGGGCGCTACCCGGCCATCATCCTGAACCTCACCAACACCAATGAACTGGCCATCTTGTAAGAGTAGACGAACCCAGGCACCTGCATCAGGCATGCCAGGGACTTGGACTGCTTGACCACGCAATAGGTAGTAAGCACTGAGTCGCGGTATAGTCAGTGGCGGCCAGTCAGTGATTGATGAGTCGACAGGCAGCAGCAATGATTGTGGAGTTTGCTCACACTGTAGAGCAACAACTTCAATATCTGCTAAAGTAGACATTTGCTCTGGCAAGTAGGGGCCGACCGTTAAGCGATGAAGGCTCGCCACATGCGCCCCGCAGCCAAGCTGCTCACCGAGATCATCAATTAGTGTCCGCACGTATGTGCCTTTACTGCAAAAGATTGCCAACTCAAGCAGGCCGGCTTGATAACGGATAAACTCCAGTGAATAAACACGAATCGTTCTAGCTTTACGCTCAACCTCAATACCTTGCCGTGCAAGCTTATAGAGAGGTTGGCCCTTGTGCTTAATTGCAGAATACATGGATGGAATTTGAGTAATTTGGCCAGTAAATTGTTGTAACGCTTGCTTAATTTGTTGCTCAGCAGCACATACTTGGCGCCTACTAATCACTTCACCCTCGGCATCAGATGTAGTGGTGCGCTCACCAAGCTTTGCAGTCACTAAATAACGTTTATCAGCATTTAGCAAAAAGCGTGAAAACTTAGTCGCCTCACCAAAACAGATCGGCAGCATGCCACTAGCCAACGGATCCAAGCTGCCAGTATGGCCAGCCTTGCGCGCATTCAGTAAATATTTTACTTTTTGTAGCGCTTGATTTGATGACAGACCGATTGGCTTATTCAGCAGCAAAATACCTTGTAAGTCATGCCGGTTACGCTTGCCTTCTGACATCATTCGCCCTCTTGGTCTAAACTATTATCGGCTTGCTCCACGACGCGATCAATAAGGCCTGCAACCCGCTGAGCCTGAGACAATTGGAAATCATAAACAAATTTGAGTACAGGGACATAGCGAGCTGCTAGTCTTTGCGCCAACTGCCGCCGTAAATAGCTAGTTGCTTTAGTTAAGGCATTCATTCTGGTCTGACATTCAGATTGATCAACTTGAAGAAAGGTAACATAAACAGTCGCGATCGATAGATCGTTACTAACTTTGACATGTGTAATCGACAAACGCCTCAGGCGTGGGTCTTTAATTGAACTATATACCAGATGAGCTAATTCACGTTGGATCTGATCGGCATAACGCTCAGAACGACTAAAACTATGCGGCATCTATTTAACCTCAATTACAACGTGCGCTGCTTTTCAGTGCGAGTGAATACTTCAATTTGATCACCGACACGAACGTCATTATAGCTCTTCACACCAATGCCGCATTCGGTATCTTTGCGCACTTCAGCAACATCGTCCTTAAAACGGCGCAACGATTCGAGTTCACCCTCATAAATCACAACATTACCACGCAATACACGAATCGGGTTATTCCTTTTGACGATGCCTTCGATAACCATACAGCCAGCAACAGTACCAAGCTTAGAAGAATGAAAAACATCACGCACTTCAGCAAGACCGGTAATCTGTTCGTGAATCTCTGGTGACATCAGGCCTGCAACTGCATGCTTGATGCTGTCAATAACATCATAGATCACACTATGATAGTGCAAATCAACACTTTCATTCTCAATCAATTTCTTCGCTGTATTGTCAGCGCGCACATTAAAACCAATAATAATGGCACTGGAAGCAACTGCCAAATTGACATCAGATTCATTAATACCACCGACCGATGCCGCAACAACATTGACCTTGACTTCATCGGTGGCTAGCTTTTGCAATGCCTCGGCTAATGCTTCAGCGGAGCCTTGTACATCAGCTTTCAATAAAATGTTTAAAGTCGTTTGATCTTGCATCTCCTTGCGCTCAAAGAAAGATTCAAGCGAAGCAGATTTTTGCCGTGCCAGCTTCACTTCTCTAAACTTTCCTTGGCGGAATAAAGCCACTTCACGCGCTTTGCGCTCATCCAAAGTGACGATGGCGTCATCACCAGCTTGAGGTGGGTTTGCCAAGCCCAATACTTCAACTGGCATTGACGGTCCGACTGAGTCAACAAACTGACCTCGTTCATCTAATAAAGCACGTATCCGGCCATACTCTAGACCTGCTAAAACAATATCACCTTTTTGTAAAGTGCCTGCCTGAACTAAAATAGTAGCAACAGCGCCACGACCTTTGTCTAAGCGTGACTCAATCACAACACCTCGTGCTGACACGGCAACAGGCGCCTTCAACTCTAACACCTCAGCCTGCAATAAAACTGCATCAAGCAGTTTATCAACCCCATCACCTTGTTTTGCTGAGAGAGCAACAAATATCGTGTCACCACCCCACTCCTCAGCAATAACATCATGGCTAGACAACTCGGTCTTGACCCGCTCAGGATCAGCCTCAGGTTTATCAATCTTATTGATAGCAACTATAATTGGCACTCCGGCAGCTTTTGCATGCTGAATCGCCTCAATTGTTTGCGGTTTTACACCATCATCGGCTGCAACGATTAATATCACGATATCAGTACATTGTGCGCCACGTGCGCGCATCGCAGTAAAAGCAGCATGACCAGGCGTATCAAGAAACGTAATTGTGCCGTGTTCTGTTTCGACATGATAAGCACCAATATGCTGTGTAATACCGCCTGCCTCACCACTGGTGACTTTGGTCCGGCGAATATAGTCGAGCAGAGATGTTTTACCGTGATCGACATGGCCCATGACAGTGACCACGGGTGGCCTTGGCAATTGTTCTGCAGTTGCTATGGTCACATCATCCTGGAGAGTTGCTTCGACAGCATCATTAGCAACAACAATTGGCTTATGTCCCATCTCTTCAACAATAATTAACGCAGTATCCTGATCGAGTACCTGATTGATGGTCGCCATTGCACCCAAGCTCATTAGTGCTTTGATGACTTCAGCTGCTTTAACTGACATACGCTGAGCCAAATCAGCAACGGTAATTGTTTCTGGCACCTGCACCTCATGCACAACTGGTTTAGTTGGCCGCTCAAACTCATGCTTGATCGCTTCCATCGCTGCTAAGGTTGCCCGCTGCTTACGCTTCGGTGCTTTTTTCTTACGTTTACCGGCATCACGTTCTGATGGCATACGCAACTCTGCGCGATGATCTTTCTCATCTTTCGCTTTTGCACTATGCTTTGCCGCAGCTTTGGCTTTTTTCTCATCCGTTGGTGCAGCTGGAGCTGCCGTGACTTGAGCCTGCTCAGGCGTCGACGTAGGCTCTACCTGGATTTCACCTGCAGGGCCACCAGCACTCTGTTCAACAGTATCAGCTGTTAATTCAGGGTTCACATCAGCTTCAGCAAGTTGCTCTTCTGCAGTGGTATCAAGATCTTGTTCCGCATCTTCTTCACCGTCGACATCATCGCGCTTAACATACGTACGCCTCTTCCGAACTTCAACATTTACCGTCTTACCGCGACCAGTACCTTTCAACTTAATTTCACTAGTACTCTTTCGAGTAAGCGTTACTTTTTGTGGCGTTGCATCAAATTGAGGTGCTTTATTAATTGACAATTTTTTAGCGCTAAGGGTATGACTAGTAGTGGGCGCTGGCTTAACTGACACCGCATTAGCATTATCGTCAGTGTGTAAGCCTTGTAGATGTTTGAGCAATTGCCATTTTTGATCTTCGTTAACCGGTTGATCGGGCCTGGTTACATCAACCCCTGCCTCTTTAAAACGCTCCAACAAACGCGTGATCGGCATACCAACGTTTTCTGCTAATTTTTCTGCTGTTTCATCCGACATTGTTCACTCCCACTTACTACTGCATGCGATTGTTTGCTTAACTGTTATCTTCTTCAAACCAGGGTGCACGCGCATTCATGATCAACTGTGCAGCCATTGTTTTATCAACCGTTGGCTCTATATCAATGATGTCATCAACCGACAACTCAGCTAAATCCTCCTGACTCACAACATCGCTTTGCGCGAGCTTATAAGCAAGCTGCTTAGTCATGCCACCTACAGTCAATAGATCATCACTCGGCTCAACCGTACTCATACGGGCTTCTTCAGCAATCGCCTTTAGTAGCAGCTTATCTTTTGCACGTTTACGTAACTCTTCAGCTATTTCTTCGTCAAACTCGCCAATTGCCAGCAGCTCTTGCATAGGCACATACGCGATTTCTTCTATCGTCGTAAAGCCTTCTTGCGCCAGTACAGCAGCAATATCTTCGTCAACATCAAGTTGAGCCATAAAAACAGTCTTTACCGAAGAAGATTCGGCAGCAACTTTTTCTTCTGCTTGCGCTTCGCTCATGATATTCAGTGTCCAACCAGTCAATTCACTTGCTAACCGAACATTTTGCCCACTTTTACCAATTGCTTGTGATAATTGTGCCTCACTGACGGCGATATCCATCACTCGTGTATCTTCATCAACGACTATAGAAGCAACTTCAGCAGGCGCCATTGCATTAATGACAAGCTGCACAGGTGCATCATCCCACAGCACGATATCGATACGCTCACCACCGAGCTCCCCAGAAACAGCCTGTACTCGCGAACCACGCATACCAACACAAGCACCAATCGGATCGATTCGGCCATCATTGGTTTTGACCGCGATCTTCGCTCGCGAACCTGGATCGCGAGCCGCACTTTTAACCTCGATCAGCTCCTCACCGATTTCAGGCACTTCAATCTTAAATAGCCCAACTAACATTTCAGGCCGGGTACGACTAATGAATAATTGTGGACCACGTTGCTCTGAATGAACATCGTAGAGGTAGCCACGCACTCGATCGCCTGGCCGAAAATTTTCTCGCGGTAGCATTTCAGACTTAGGCAAAATTGCTTCGGCATTACCACCCAAATCTAACAAAATACCTTCTCGCAATGATTTCTTGACCACACCTGTGAACAATTCACCAACCCGTTCGAGATACTGCGCGACAATTTTAGCACGCTCAGCCTCCCTAACTTTTTGAACAATGACTTGTTTCGCGGTTTGCGCAGCGATACGACCAAATGCAACTGATTCAAGTGGCTCTTCAATGGTAGCGCCAACTTCAATATCCGCTAGGCGCGACTTGGCATCAGTTAGAGGAATTTGTTTATCAGGCTCTTCTAGCTCTTCATCATCAGCAATCACCGTCCAATAACGAAAGGTCTCATACTCGCCGGTAGCCTGATCAATCGCAACCCGGACAGCCATATCGATTCGATGGAGCTTTTTAGTTGCTATTTCTAATGCGGCTTCAATCGCACTGAAGATAATCGCCTTATCAACGCCTTTTTCATTCGAAACAGTTTCAGCAACCAATAAAATATCTTTATTCATAACCGTTCTCCAAGGATGTCTAAGTTTAAATACACTTTCTCAACGTCATGCCAAGGGAAAGTATAAGCTTGCTCATCGGTTGTCATAACGATGGCATCAACCGTGGTTGATGCTAACGTACCAGCAAAACGACGCTGCTGGTCATCGTATAATTGGCGTAGTATGACTCGGACTGGTTTACCAATATAGCGCTCAGCTTGATGCAACGTAAATAAACGGCGATTAACGCCCGGCGAAGACACTTCAAGCCGGTAACCGCCTCGGATTGCTTCATTTGCATCGAGAACTGCTCCAACTTGGCGGCTGACTGCCTGACAATCCTCAAGTGTGACACCGTGCTCAGAATCGATATAAACACGCAGGACTCTTGTCCTAGACTGATAGGCCCATTCAACTCCCTGCAATTCAAAACCATGTAACGCTGCTGCTGGCGCGATAATCGCGCAGAGTCGCTCAACATCACTCATCTTTTTGTCAACCTTTTTCAATGCATATAAAAAATGGGCCACTGGCCCATCTCTGTCTCGCTGTTAGCAACGCACTAGCAAACAGCAAAGGTATAATTTGCCAACTAAAGTTGGTAGCGGGGATAGGATTTGAACCTATGACCTTCGGGTTATGAGCCCGACGAGCTACCAGACTGCTCCACCCCGCAATAGCGAGCTGTGATTGTACAGAAAGCCCATGCCGGTTGCAAGCAGTAGAGTTGGGGGCATTTAAAACGATTGCGGCGCTAGATCTGATTTTAAATTAGGCACTTGCGATCGAAGTCAGGGGCAGCGCGTGTCGCCAATGACGCGGTAGACTCGATTTTCACCGGTCAGGAGGGATTGATCGACAAATAAAAGACACTTATTTTCTCCAGTGGAGTATGCTATTGGTTTTCGGCACTCGCATAAGCAAGTCTCCATACTGTCAAAACTTTGCATTAACCCCATCAGCAAGGCACGCTAAGCCTATGTTCTAACCAATAAAGAACCATATATCAGCTCGGACTATCAGACCCAAACGCTTCACCACTCTCGGCAGCTCTCTGGTCTAAAGCAGAGGCTCGACTCGACGGAGACCAAAAACTATGCGGTGAACTTGCAAGAGATTGGTGCCGGGGCGAAGACGTAGGTGTTTGCCAATCGATCGAGCCGATATGTTGGTGACCAGATGGCAAACCATGGTCGCGAACCAGTGATGGACCAGCTATTAGCGCGATAAAATCATCCTGATTCTCAATACCATCGATCTCTTGTAGTGCGATCGCTTCATCTGAAACAGATTCAATATCATCAATAAGGGATTTATCGTCACTATTCTGTCGCTCTAACACACCTGCCAGCTCACTGATAAGACGAGCATCTCTTGTCTGGGAAATGGTATCGATCATGTATTTAATCAAACCTATCTCACCACACCGCAGTAAAATTTGAAATAAACTATCCTGGCTATCTGACTGAATCGAAGATACCAACTGTTGAAATGATTCGATATCTTGCCTTGCGGCAAACTGTTTCAAAAGTAGCACGACAAAAAGTAACGACGAAGATAGTGTTGCGGCGCTGGTAGCCAACTGCTCTCGCACGGCTTGCCTATGTTGAGGAGGTGAACCACTACCCGACTGAGTGAATTGCTGCGAGCAGGTTAATCGTGAAGATCGTAAAGCAAGCAATAAATCTTGCAATGGCTGTTGCTGCTTAGTTCCCGTAGAGATTTGTACAAGCAAAGCAGCATACGAACCAGGTAAACCTGCTAATTCAGCTTGGACTTGCTCAGTTGAAAGATCGAAATAATTTAAATATTCCTGTTCAGGAACGATGTCGATAGGCAAAATCAACTCTAGCAGCACCATATAAAAATAGGCTCGAGTCCAATCGATTGATTCTAGATTAGCTTTACTGCGTTGCACAAGCTCGCTCAGTTGGTTGTAAATTGAAATTAACTTGAACGTACTGGGGTATTGGGTAACAACTAATTTTTCATGCAACTGAAAAATCGAATTATGGCTAGATCCAGCTTCGCTGTTAAAGCAATACTCATAAAAACTCGCAACTACCGAAAAAAGTCGACCTTGAGCTGGGTTGCCGACACTCTCATCATAGATGCAAATAAAATAGTTGCCTGGACGCGGTTGAGCTGAGACTGCTTCGGCCGCGAGAGACTCAAGATGACGTATTTGTGGTTGAACAGCATTAAATTGCCGCCTACCTAATATACTTTGACAAAACGCTCCACACTTCGCATATTCACCAAGGCAGAGTAAAATTTTAGCCTGATTCAGCACCATAATTAATTCATATGCTTTACCCGGTGCACTTGGTGGCAAAGCAATCGTCTGCAAGCGTGCTGCTGCATTGTGTCTATCACCGCTATTGACATCACCGAGCAAAGACAGTGACTGCATGGTTGAGTGAGTAACATGTTGGCTTTGGCGAATAGACTCACTGGCTCTAGCATATAAGCCGAATTCGTGTAGGAGTACAGGGTAATCGAGCTCGCAACTTAACAACAAAGTTGCTAATTTAGAATCACCTGGTCGGCCTGCCTGTCTGAGCAACCCAATAAACACGTTTGCGTGAGTTAGCGCAGCAACTTTGGACAACATTTTCTTTTCTATTTGAATTTGTAAGCAGCGAGCACGATAATGATTTGGATTTAACCTAATAGCTTGTTCAACTTGGCTGTATGCTTCATTGTGATGTTCAGGCCCTAGTGCGTTTAGTGCATGAGCAAAGACATAGTAACAACTAGCCTGTCGCTCTAGTGTCTGGTGCTGAAATTCAGTATCGCCAACAATCTCCCTATACAACTCGGCAGTCGCGGTATAATCGCCTTGGCAAGAAAAATCATAGGCTTGTCGTCTTCTAGCTTCGATAGTCATCGCTTGCATCTCTCTTTGTTATATTGAATAGAGCGACCTCATAAGCCTGCGCCAGGCATAGGTGGCGCTTCAACATCTTCAGCTGCAGCACCGGCTACTGCTGCACGCTGAACCCTATCAGCGGTCGCAATACCTGGCGCTTGATCTGAAGCGATAAGCCCTGGCACTAAACTTGGTAAATCAGCAGTTGTAGTGATAATCTGTCTGAGCAGCTGCTGCTCGCGAGTTGTCAAGCGAGCAAAACCTTCTGCCTTCACAGCTTCTCGAATAGCTTCTAATGTGCGCTCGAGTGCTGCCTCTCGAGCACTACGCTTTATCAAATTACCGTTATATGAAAAAGGAATGCGTAGGTGCTGGTAGTGATGCAGCCGGCTCTTATCTATTTCAGCGCGAAGTGATTGCTCACAACCTGGTATAACAACCATAGCAATCTGCTTTAAGCGATACAGGATTGACAACACCATTTTTTGACTCGCACCATAGATCGCTGCAGGGTTAGAATAATCTGGCATATACTGTTCAACATAGCTTTTGGCTAAGACTAGCGAAACTCGAGCTTGACGTCTTGACTCACCACTGGGTCGAGCTGAATAAAAGAAGCGCGTCGTTTCGCACTCAGGAATCCCAGCCAAATAGCTAAAGGTCGCTAGCACCCTTTGTGAAAGTGCAACGCTATTTTCTTGTGTACAATCATCAAGTAATTTTTTAAAAAATACTCTATCGCTGACTTTGTCTAAAAAATCAAAAATCAGCAACCCTTGTTGAAACAGCTTGCCAAATGAATTCGGATAACGCTCTCCCCAGCAAGATTGAACAACTAGGTGCTGACACCCGCTATCGATCAGGAGATGAGTCATTTGGATTAATAAAGCAGAAAGTTGACACCAATAATATAGATGCGGCAAGCAGCACTGACGTTGTGACGGTGGTTGACTCATTTTAGCGTCATAATAGGCTTCCAACGCACCAAGCATGCCAGCTGTACCCTGCGGAGAGAATAAGTCAGAAAAAACCGACTGTTGCGCACGCCCTGGATTAAAAAATATAGCGCCATTAATAATAGGACCATGAGTCGGTGCGCCATCAGACACTAACAAATGACGAAGTTTTTCTAAATCACTTAGGACTGTTTGATCACCACCGTGCTTTTGGTAGTATTTGATACCACCCTGTAAGCGCATTTTGATCTGACCAATAGAGCGGGTTATTTCATTCACCTGGCTAATGAGAAGGTTTCTATCGATAGCGCCTTCTATACGATGAAGCTGCTCTGTGACTTGAGCATGATTGCCTGCCATCGCCTCTTGAATCTTTTGATTACCGATAACTACAATCTCAAACTGAGATAACATGATGTCGCGTATCGCTTTTGATTCACCTAGTATTGCTACTGATTGAGCGATAATTTCCTGATGTACGTCACTAATCTGTTGCTGAGTAAAATTAAATTCTGTTTTAATCAATTGCTGCGTGTCATGCAAACCTTGCTGAATTATCCACAAATCTTGGGTGACTTGACTCTCAATTTTTGCCAAAGTACCTTCAACAGCATTAAGCGAAAATTGCATTTGCTCTTGTCCTGCCGTGATTTGCTTCAGCTGTTGGGTTGTCTTCCAACCATAATAAATCGTCACTCCAAGATTGAGTAGGCCGAATACCGCAGACACAGCACCGGCAGGACCACCCACTATGCCAAGCAGTTGTGAGCGGACAGTTTTCACTGCTGACTGACTAAGTTTCTGTAACAACGACTGACATTGCTGCGAAGTATCAGGCGCCATATGACTCTTCGCACCACCTAGCAACCCAGCCAAGGGCTTAGTGTTGCCAAACTCAGCCGCTGTGGCAGCTTCTTCAATCTTCGGTATCGCCTTGTCAGGTAACCCGTTAGCTAGAGAGTCGATGGCAATGCGGATCATCTTTTTATTTTTAAGCACAGGTAACACAACTCTTTCAAGCGCACTAACACCATTTAAGACAACTGCAAGGATGGACATTGCTCGCATTGGAGCAAAATCTGCAAATGGCTCATCGAGTTTAGCGATTAACGTATGCTTACTACTCTCAATGACTTGCCGAACAGCAGTTAATATAATCTCTGCTGCATTTGTTTCTCTGGTAGCTACACGCCGATAAGCAAATGGAATAAAATGTCTACCGATCAAGGTTGCAAACACCATGTGGTGGTTTTTCATCACCACGCTTGCAACTAAAAAACCATCCGCAATAGTATCTATTCGGGTTCTGGGGTCATTGGCTTGCTCGCTACTTTGCTCAATACGTTTATACGAGATGGCAGTCAATAGCCCGCACCAAGCTGTTCGTGTCACGACTTGCTGATCATAAGCTTGACCTAAGTTGTCTAGCGCAGAGCAAACCGCAAATTGCTCTTCTAAATTAAATGCTAAAATATTTTTCTCTCTCAGCGGCAGCAGCGCAGCGATACTCTCCACTAAGCATTCAATTACTTTTTGGTAGCCCCTTATTGATTCAAAAGCTGGCTCAGTCGATGTTTCAGTAGCTAATTTCATAACCTTTAGGAAGTTTGCTAATTTCTCCTTGATTGGTGTGGCGCTTTGGATATCAGGTAGACTCAACAATGCTGATGACATAATAAACACCGAAACGTTATTATATAGACTTCCTAGCTTCACCGTATCCGAAAAAGCAATGATCGCAGCATAGAGCTGATTTAAGTGTTCGGCGCGTCGCTCCAGCGGTTGTTGATCACTAAAGTCGACTAATAATCCGTTTTTTGTGTTTGCAAGTCGAATGAGTAAAATTAGCGAAGCACTGAGGTATACAATGCGTTTATCTTGACTCTGCTGCTCCTCACTAAGCACGCGTTGTAACCGATCAGCAAAATTCAACAATCCTTGTTGTAAACTGTCATAGCGGATATCGTCGAGAAGATGGAATAATTCAATTCCACAAAGTGCTATGCTTTTTAAGCGTGAGTTAGTTGGATGTGAATAGGTGAGCAATGCACTCATGAATGGGCGATAAGCTTGATAACCTGAAAGGTACAAATCCTCTGGCAGTGCAAATGCAGATTTAATTGCTATCAATGCATCGCTTCGCTGTGCTGGAGACAGCGGCTCATCACAAAACTCACAAATAGCAGCAAAAGCGACGAATAGCTGATCATAAACTTGATTGGGCTCAGCTAATTGCTTTGCTTTTCTCACCTGATCAGCTAGTGTCTGGTTAAGCGTTAATAATTTATCAAAAAATTCCTGCGCATGACCAGCGTACTGATTTGCAGTCAATTGACGAATGATTTTCATGATTAACTGTTGTGCTTGAGTACTATCAAGAGTTGATGAAGCTCGCAATGCTTGGTGAAGACTAAGCCCAATATCTAACAATTCATAGAGCTGCGCCAGTATTGGATATCTTAATTTATCTGGCTCAGACATTTTTGCGATGACTTGGTAAAGTATTTTCACAACTAAATCGAAAGAAACAATGGATAAATCATCAATTTCAGAGATAGCTTGACATAAGCTCGAGAGCAAGGGTAGCACATCATCACCATCAAACATGTCTGCTAAAATTGCTAATCCTTTTGCGGCAAGTCCAACGTAATGATTAATGCCGACATCAGCTGACGTTGCGTTAATTGTAATGAGTAAGTCTAAAATCTTGGATTGATTTACGGCATGATCTTGTCCAGCATAAAATTTATCATCGACTAAAGCATCACATAGACAGCTGAAAAGCCAACCTATCTGCGCGTGATCAGGCAACTGCGAAAGGCTTTGCCCACCACCCTCAGGACTAGTTGGTGCGGCGAGTGCAATTTTTTTCAATTCTGTCACCATAGGAGCAGATGACGCCAAAACTTGTAACGCAAATTGAAAAAAATCAGGCGTAGACTGTATTTCACTTAACTCACGATTAAGTTCGGATTGATTTTGCAATGTACGCTGCAACTGTTCGAGTTGAGCTTGTAAATCATTAACTGTTGGTTGTGCTTGCATCATAATGTCTGCCACCTTGTTATCAGTGATGAACTGAGTTAAGTTACGAATTGTAATGATATTGTGAAGCTGAAAATTTACTCGCGCTCTATTTTCAAAATCAGTTTGTATCGCTCTGTCAAATGCGAGGACCCAAGAGTAAATTGGCTAGCGTTTGTTTCGGAGCGCTTAACTCTTCGGGTTCGAACCTAGTGATGAGCTCCCTCCTCACCACTTCCTGCTTAGAAGTACCTCGACCGCCAACATGAGCGATGCTCTGGAACAGAGTATGAATATTTTTCTCCTTCCATACTGATCCTTCAGCCCTGGATCGTTTATCCCGTTGACTGGTACGACCACGGAATTGAAAATTGAGATGAGCATTATGAATCTCAGGCTCTTCAAAATGAAGTATACACATCGGGGCGGCCTCATAAGCGTGAGCACAAGCTACGCCTTGACCGACTTTTTGTACCGGGTCATTAGCTATTTGCTGAAAATGTGTAGCGACACAGAGCTTGGGCCTCAGTTGCTTTAAGCAATAGGCTAATGCTTCACTCAAAGACTGTGTGGATTTACGAATACCAGCTGAGTTATAAACCATCAGCGAGATTTGGGTCACACGGTGCAACTCACTAATACATTGCTCAGGCAGTTGATTTGCTAGTGCTTTTTTCAATTGTTTAAGTTGCTTTGACTGCTTCGGCAGTTGCTCAGCCGAGAGTGAAGTATCTTTTAGTTTATTCTGTAGCAAAGCCAATAGTGTTAAAGTAAAAAAATTCTGACCATCAGCACCGCCTAAGCTATGGCCACCGATAATCAGTTCGATGTTGCTAGCAGCAGATGCTTTTATATTAGCATTGAGCTGCATCAGCAAACAGATTCGAGCATGCATTAAACTCTTAAACCCAGCGCTACCTCGCTCAAGATCACGCATAGCGCTATCGAATTCTGAAAAATCTGTGCCTTGAAAGATGACTTTCCAACTTTCAACGCTACTGCCAGTTGGAGTTACTCTCTGCTCAGCTGCAGCACTTGCTTCTGCTGCTGATTGCTGCTGACATGGTTTTAACAAGTAAACGTACAAGCCACTCGTGTGTACTAATCGATAAACATCATAGTCGCGCTGAGGATAAAAGCCATCAGCACCAACAGGACTCGGTTCTAACACCGGTATTCGGACTCCATCTGCTAAATGACGGTAAGCGAGATACCGAAACAAGTATTCCCCATGAGCAAACTGGTTTAGCAACCTGTCATCAGGATCCTGCCCATCAAAAGCATGAAATTCGGTAATGATTTCGCTAAGATTAGGGCCTGAAATCTTAGAAACATCCTCATCAAGCTCCCCATGCTTATCCTGCTCTTGTTTGATAAAACCTAATGACCGACGACGATCGCGTTGCTCAGGAAGAGTGGGCACTACCATACTGAGCTGAAATGTATAATCATCTGAGGATAAAAACGGTCTCGCAAAATGTAGTTGGCGTAAATAGCTAGCTTGCTGATGCCGAGAAAAGTAATTTTCAGATGGTAGTAGCCGCTCCTGCTCACTTGCTCGCACATTGAGTTTGAGAAAAAACCGCCGTTTTTGATTTAGCGAGCTCACAAACTGCTGACCCCAATACGGATATTGATCATCCTCAACATATTGATGATAAGAATGAAATGTTTCACGAGCTAATAGCTGTTGCCAATCAATATCGGGCCAATATTCTGTTGCCAAACGAGGCGCATGCACAGTGACGAGTGCAAGACTTGTATAGCGATCAACGTAATCGCGTAACAAATAAATCGACATCTGTTGCGCGACAAGACCAGCTAAACCAAAACCGTAAAGCTCGATACCAACAGTTTGCCCCCTAAAACGCTCTGATTCTAAGTAGGGTTTTAATATAAAGTCCATTAGCGCTGCTAGTAGCTGATGATCATTTTGATAACCCTGCACTAAGTAAGGAAATTGATTATCGCGACAAGGGCTGCGCAAAACAATTTTGACTTCGATGACTTGCTCGGCGTCAGCACCAGATTGATCTAACTCAAGCACAAACCAAGGATAACGCTTATCATCACACCACTTTGTCACAAGATAAGGCTGCGCATTAAGGAAAAGCCTAGCACCTAAAAAAAGATTTTCATTATACTGCAAGTAGCGTGTTAGATACTCAGCCACAGCAAAGAAAGACGGGATCTGTTGCCCATCTTGAGCAACCACATTTTCAGTAGGTAGAGAACCGTATAGCATTCGCGATGAATCAGGATCCAAGTAATGGTTTTGTAACTCAACAAAAGCTCGCCATAACTGATGAGTCGCTGCAGACCATGGCGCACCTGGCGCCAAGCGTTGATGAAGCAAGCCCAGTGGTGTTAGACCTGATTCATCACGCTCAACAAGCAATCGAGCGGGATTTGGGGGTAACTGCAAAATCTGAGTAGTGAGCGTTAGATGACCATGCTTACAAGCAATGTGGAGTGGTGTGCGGCCTTTCTTATTCTTCACTAACCAAGTCGTGGTCAGAACAGGATCATCTTGACGCATGATTGCGGGAAGATAATCTTGACCTAAAAGCTGCTTCTTGCCAGTGTGAGCGATATGATGAAGCAAGTTGCGGCCACGATGATCCAACTCAAACATGATCGCTTTTAATCGTCGCTGCTCTGTTGTAAAAGCTACTGTTCGCTCAAATGGGATTTGCTCACGACACTTCTGCAGTAAGCGAAGATACAAATCATGCTGACCGAAGCGACACAGATACGAAAATATAGCTAGTTTTTTTTTGCCAGTGTGCGTTTTTTCACTCAGCTCTGCCATTAAATCTAACAGCTCAGTGCTGGTCGCCGCCGTTATCATTGTATTTATTTGATCGCTCAATACCATTTCGTCATAATCTGCCTCAGTAAGGCCGATATCAGTGACTTGCTCTCGCTTTTCTTCCGCCACTACTTCTCGCGGCATCCCCTGGCTAGCTAAACCCTCAGCTTCCTCACCGCCTGTTGCTAACATCGTAGCCTCCTCTTTATACCGACTAAGGTCGGTCTCTCAAACTCATTGCTATCAAAACATCATCGACAGCTTTCAAAGACTATTTCCAAACCCTGGCTGCTGGGGAGGCTCCTCAGCAGCAGCACCACTAGCGTTGCTAACTGGCGCCGGCAATAGACCATACTGACTCAGCTGCGCCGCGACTGTTGCACCTCGCGCACCTGCTGTAGGTGGTTCCGGAACAAATTCAAACTCAGGCATTGGCTCAAAGTCATCTACCAAGCCTTCTGCTTGGACGTACTCTTTCGGATAATACGCTTGATAAGATTCGATAAATTCAGCGATCAAATTATCGAGCGGTGCATTTACTTCAGTCTGATTAGCACTAGATGGTCTATCTGTTGTTGGAAACACAATACTCTTCAAGTTAGTAACAGCATGCAGCAAGCCCAAAAAAGTGATCGCACCTCGCTGATCCTGCTGGTCCTGCTGGTCCAGCACTTGTTTTAGCGCGGCCTGTGCTTTGACCTCTGCTCCGGCAGCAATGTGCTTTGCCTTCAAGTTATTTTGTCTAGTCTGAATATTTTCTATTTCTTCCGCAAGCGTTTCGAGTAACATTGGTATAGCTTCACCTTCTATTGCTTGTAATTTTTCTACCATACCAGTTTCTTTAACGATTTGGCTTTTGAGCTCACTGATCTCCTGCTCAAGACTTGCATGCTTTTCTTTTTTATCTGCAAGATCCTTTTCGTTTTTATCATATGCAGCTTTGTTAGCCGGATTCTGATGCCAGCGATAGAAAAATTTAACCGCAATCGTTGCCGGACACTGAGCATCTAACAAGTTCAACACAGACCATAACTTAAATGATATGTGACCTGCCGCTAAGTCTTCTTCCTTATTACCAGACCAGACTAATCCATTTTCTGACCACCATCGATGGAAAAATGGTGGATGGGAATTCTCACAGGTGAAATGGGAAAGACCATGTGGTGCATCATCATTGACGTTTTCAACTAGCGTCATGTTTCTGTATAAGAAAAAAAAAGTACCAGTAGCTGTAGCGACACCAGCAGCTATAGCGGCACCAGCAGCTATAGCGACACCACCAGCGGTTGCTGCTGCAGTATCAACATTAAAACCACCAGCTACAGCATTAAGGGTAGCAGCACCGACACTAACAGTAGCAGCAGCAGTGGTGGCAGACCTACCAATGCTAGAAGGATTTATGAATTCAAATGTCCTGTATTCACACTCGCTAGCGTATTGCGCTTTGAGCGCATCAAAATTGTGCTGTAAAGGCACAATCCCCTCGGTAAGGTTCGCACGCATTCGTAGCTTATCTCTCTTTGATGACTTTAAAGTATCAATGTGTTGCGCGTACTGCTGTATTTTTTCTGCTTTGAGCCGAGCAAAAACCTCAGAAGCTGGCTCATCGGTCGCTGCACCTGTGGCAACAGCTTGTTCTAATTGTTGCTTCGCTTGTTGGGCTTGCTGTAACTGTGCATCTTCACCCCTAAGCTTCGCCTCATACTCCTGCAGCTCGGTAGCTGCCTTAGCAAGCGACAGTAAACAGCTGTGACTTATCGTCAGTAACTCACTCATCACCTGTAAAAATTTGGCTTTGTGGCGCGCTATCCGTAGGTCCAATAAATTCTTATCGATGCCAGTTGATGATTGCAAGATATGGCGTCGTATTGCTGCCCGGCTTTGACCATCATCGAGTGGTCTAAATAGGCTAACTCCCGTTAGGGGGTTAGATTCTACTGATAGTGCCTCAGCCTTTAACTGCTTGATCGCTTGGTTCAGCTCTCTTCGTTCTTGACGTAAACTCGCTAATCTTTCTTCTTCATCCGCCTCTAACACTTCGTCGTTGTCTTGCAATGCTTCGAGCCGACTTATCTGTTCGATAACGGCCCTTCGTTTACTCTCGCGACCAGTTAGCGGCTCTCTACAGGCTACGAGCTTTTGATAATAGCCTACCGATTGATAGACTCGCTGTTGCATTTCACCCAGCAGTCTCAATGCAGCGGCATAATGCTTGAGCGCTGATAGTTTTTCTTCTATTGCTGCCTGCTCTTCTGCGCTCATGTCAAATCTAGCATCATGACTTTGCAATACCACCTCCTGTATCCGCTCGCGCTCCCGCGCAGTTTGTTTACCCTGTATACTCACGCTCTTCCTAGCGAATACAGCGCCCAAACGTACTGCTCGTGCCTTTTCAAATGACGCTATGCTTTTCGCCAATTCAGCTTTCATTTTTTTAAAATATTCTACAGTTCCAGCTAGCCTACATTGTAAATCCTTATACGCGACCAATTGCTGCTCTGCACTGCGCGCTGGCTGCCTGTTTGCTTCATCCAACTCATCAGCCCTGGCTCTCCGGTTAAACACAAACTGCAAAGCCGACATTGTTTCCGCTGACGGTTGCTCTGTACCGAACAAACCATACAAATTTTCCGACAACACCTTTAATTCTTCAAAAAACAACTGGCCTTTGTCTACTTCTAAACTCACTAAATCGATAACAACAACAATACCGCGAATAGAGCGCACTCGATGAAACGCACTGTGGGTCGCAACCAACATCGCATAATCGAAGATATCAGCAAGAAGATTACTTTCTCGCGTTCGAGTATCAAAGTAGCCTGGGTAATCCATGTAATGCAATCGTTCGGCTACAGAACCATTAGCTTGACCGCCACTGGACGCCGCTGCTGGCGCAGATGCCTCAGGCGCTGGAGCAAACTCTGAGTAGGTCGCAGGGAATAGCGTTTCTGAATCACCCATCAATTTACCTATTTCCGGTCGGTGTGGATGATACGGCAGCCCGTTGCTCCTATCCACATGATCGCCCACTTGCCGACCCGGTTGTGATTTGATCTGCACACCACCATCAACATACTCCAGCTCGTGCCCTTGCAGATAAGAAATCAATGTTGTTTTGCCAGCACCAGTGCGACCCAACACCACCACGACCGCTTTATCACGACAAGAGAGCAAGCGTGGCATACCCTCTTGCAACATATCGGTCAGTTTAGCTAAATCAACGCCAGCTAGTAATTGCCTAACTTTCTCTTGTGCCCCCTCTGCTGCTTGAGCTAGCCCCTGCTCTATTGCTATTTCCTCTGCTGCTTGCTGCGCTGCTGCGCCAGCTAGACCTTCAGTTTCTTCATCACTTGCCGAAAACATTTCATTTCTCCTCTTTAGACCGACCTACCAGATAGCTAAACATTGCGAACTAACAAGCTGCAGATAACGAGTTAATAACGCTGAGCGCCACCACTAATGTTACGAGAGAGGAAGAAACTT
>CAWUKA010000011.1:0-31258 GCA_963922965.1 uncultured Gammaproteobacteria bacterium
CGATTATCTTAATTCAGATGACTATTTATAAAGAGGCTAAGGTGAAAGGATTCATGGCACAAATCCAGCTGATTATTATGTGATTAAGCCGCCTGCATTGACCTTGAATCAAAGTGTTCAAGTACTTCCAGCAGGCGAATTAGTTGGCTTTATGCACATTTATATCAACTCCAAGGGAGTTATCGCAATATCACAGTCCAACCTAACGCTGCTAGTCAACTTTATCCGATTCCTGGTAAGCCATTCGTCATCATACAAGGTTGTCAGCCATCTAAAATTATTGAGCATAATGATCATACCTATCGGCCAACTGGACGTGCGATTATTAAAGCAAAATTTCCAACTAATGGCTCATCGCCAGAGCTTGATATTATTGATGTGTTTTGGAAGTTTCCTCACTTGCCAGTTCATGATTATCTAACAACTGAAAATATAGTTACTTATTCGAATCCAGAGGATCCTATCGTACGAATAGCAGCTGATGATTTAGTTGTGATTGAGCATGATATCCATCATCGTTTGCCACTCGTGTTGGCAGCAATGTATACGACTCAGCTGAATAATTTAACAGGCATGCTAGCATTATCAGATGAGTTTGACGATTATCAGTATATTTTATCAATGAGTCAGCCCTTGTCAGTAGCAGCAATGCAACACACTACATCGCTTAATTTAGATCAGTGCTTTGAGCAAATATTTTGTAATTTTAGAGATGCAGCAACACTAGCAAGCATGCATCAAGCATTAACCATACCAGTTGTCGTTGAGGCTGAGGTATAACAAGCGCCCTATAGTGGCTAGTTTGGTTTCTTTTCACTAGCTAATACAACTGCCATGAATGAATTTGTAGCTGCTGCAGCCGAAGCATCTGGTGAGTCACCTAAGCCTAGCTAGTTATTTCAAAATCAGATGCTAGTGCATCTGCTCGTAAAGATAATGAAATGCTACTTTGCCCATTGCGAGCGACGCAGTCGCGCAATAACCAAGTAACTGCAATCACTGTTAGCACTGATACGAATGAATCATCGCTGTTAACCGAAATGATAGCATGCATGATGGATAAAACTGAGCTTGTCCCACACAACTGGGCTGCCACGCCGCTGATACTGCTCGCAGTGGGCTGAAAAAAAGAATCACCTTGGCTGCATCAATAGGTGCGATGAAGGTTAAGTGATTAACTCAGTAAGCCTTCTCTGCTCCCACATGACTCTGTCGCTTGCAGTGGGGTGAGAAAGTAAAACGCTATTCTGACCTACCCAGCCACCATGCTAGTGAACTGGCTCTTAGCGGGGTGAAACAAACCAACCATAAAACTGGCAGTTAAGCAGCTGGACGACGTTTCTCAGGTAAGCCAAAAGAACCAATGCTGCCTTTTTTATATCTATCTCGAAATAACCATGGCATGACATTTGCTTTGTAGAATGCTTGTTTGGTTGCTTTGCTACAGCAAAGATGTTTGAAGCCAGTACGGACCACGTTGATCAGCTCAGGTTTTCGATAAATGGAGCCGTGGTTGCTACCTTTTACTGTATAACTAAATTCATAATTCTTGATATGTTTGACTAAGTTTTGCGTGCGTCCATGCTCAACAGTATGGTCAACTTCAGAAAGAATAATCGAGACAGGCGTATCATTGTTAGTCATATATAAGTCAGAGCGAAATGGGTGCTGGAGCAAAATCTGATGTGGTAAAAACGGATAAGTGTTTTGCGCAATAGCCAAGATGGAATCAAACGGTGATATTAGGACCATGCCCTTAATATGACGTCGTGATGATAGGTAGGTGCTGATGCCAGTGCCGAGACTTGCACCAAGTAGGTAAACCTCAGTTGGTTTTAAACGAGTGATTAGTTCATCATGAATAAATAGTGCGTCCTTAAATAACGCGCGTTCAGAGGGTTGACCGGCAGTGGGGCCAAAGCCGCGGTAGTAAAATGTTGCAATATCAAGTCGCGGCAGTGCTTGGCGCACAACATCGAGTAGTTGGCCAGAGTCTTGTGCATTGCCAGAAAAGACAATCATCAGTGGCCGGCGCTCATCCGCCCGGGTTTGATACAGTAAACCTTTGAGTTCGATGCCTTCGGGGGTTGTGAAGCTCAGTGCTTGTGTGTGGTGATTGACATGTTGCTGATAAACCTCGGCAGGTACTGCGTTAGGGTGGAAGACAATGCTGTCTTGCGCAAGATACATGCCAACAACAACACAGAGGTAGCCTAGTCCAAGATAGACGATGATGCGCAGCGCTGTTTTTTTAATGCTATTGCTAATCATCACGCAATAGCTCTTTCATTTTTGCTTTTAACATGTCAATTGCAATTCTATTTTCACCGCCACGTGGCACGATGATATCGGCGTACTTTTTTGAGGGTTCGATAAATTGCATGTACATCGGTCGCACTGTTTCCATGTATTGATTTAATACGCCTTCTACAGAACGATTGCGCTCGATAATATCGCGGCTCAAGCGGCGAGTTAAGCAAACATCGAGCGCAGTGTCCATGAACACACGGATATCCATGATATCTCTCAACTTGGCTTCGACAAATAACAAGATGCCTTCTAGCACGATGATACGATGCTTGCCAACACGACGGGTTTGTTTGACTCGGTTATGTTGCGCATAGTCGTAGGTTGGAATCTCTACGGCTTCACCCTGTTGCAATTCGCGCAGGTGCTGACAGAGTAGGGTATGGTCGATTGCGTTAGGGTGATCATAGTTAGTTTTTTCACGCTCGGAATAGGGCAGGTGACTTTGATCTTTGTAATAAGAATCTTCGGAAATAATGACGACCTGGTCAGAGCCAAGTTCTTCTACAATGGTTCTTGCAAGTAAGCTTTTGCCGGATGCCGAGGCACCTGAAATGCCAATAATGATCAATTTGTTATGCATGCCCGTTTCCGATCGAGAATTCCGGTCATATTAATATCATTCCACACTCTAATCAAGCGCTGCAGCCATTGGCAGACCGCTTTCCACTAGCTTTCTAGCCTTTTTTCTGTAGTAGCGCGTATAGCGCACCACTGCCACCGTGCTGGGGTGGTGTTGAGCAGTAGGCGAGTATAATCGGGCATTGGCTCAGCCAGGCGATAACGCGGCTTTTGACAATACCAGCACCCTTGCCGTGGACAATAACTACGCATCGACAGTTGCGTTGGTATGCTTGGCTGATGAATCCCACTAGCATTTGTTCGGCACTATCGGCGCTATGACCGTGGAGGTCAATACTAGCCTCGGTAGCAACTTTACCTTGCTGTAATTGACGTAGTTTGCGTTTTTGGATGCCAGCGCGGTGAAAACTAACCCGTTCGGTGGCGTCCACGGCCTTGACCTGCTTACTTGTGATTGGTTTAGCCCATGCTGGCTGGCTTGACTCCAGTGCTGGCGAGGTTGATCGTGATCTTTGCACTGGTTGCTGGGCTGGTGCTGGTTGACGTGGGATTTTATCATGTTGTAGCGGTTTGACATCCTGGACGCTACGGCGAAACAAATCATTGTCATTATCTTTCATCATACGTCATACTCATAATCCAACGGCAAACTATTATGCCGTAATAGATTAAAAAAATCTTTGCAGTTTGTGGCGATTTCAGCTATTTTTTTCGCCTGCTGAATTTTATGTTAAGGCGTGTATGACACAACCTGTGCGTTTTAAGACGATCGATGACGTGCTGCGGTGGGCTGAGCGCGATTTGTTGGCTGCTGAATTGCACTATGGTCATGGTACCAATAATGCTTGGGATGAAGCAGTTTACCTGACACTGGAGCTACTCGGTTTGCCGCCTGACAGCGATGATACGGTATTGACTAAGACTCTTACCTCCGCTGAGAGCGAGCGACTCGAGCAAGCGTTTTTGCGCCGCATTCAAGAGCGGATCCCCGCAGCCTATTTAACATCTGAAGCTTACTTTGCTGGTCTGAGTTTTCATGTTACGCCCGACGTTTTGATCCCGCGCTCACCTGTTGCCGAATTATTACAGCAAGGTTACGCGCCATGGCTTGCTACAAAATCAGCACCACGCTTGCTTGATCTGTGTACCGGTAGTGGTTGTATTGCCATAGCAAGTGCAGTCTACATACCAGACGCCTGCATCGATGCCGTTGATATTTCAGCAGCAGCGCTCACAATTGCGGAACATAATTGCGTGCGCCATGCCGTGCAAGATCGCGTTCAGCTACACTGCGCGGATTTGTTTAGTGCTAGTCAACTACAACAGTATGATTTGATCGTGAGTAACCCCCCTTACGTCAGTGCGGCTGAGCTTGCTGAGTTGCCACAGGAATATAGTCACGAGCCACAGCTTGGTTTATATGCCGATGATGATGGTTTGGCATTGGTTATTCAGATTTTGCAGCAAGCCAGCCGCTACTTAACCGACGACGGTGTGTTGATTGTTGAAGTTGGCAATAGTCAGCAGGCATTGGTGGCGCGCTTCCCGGCAGTGCCGTTTATTTGGCTCGAGTTCGCGCATGGTGGTGATGGCGTATTTTTACTATACGCCAACGATTTACAACAGTTTTTTGCATAAAAGGAAAAGTCGATGACAAAAAAAATTAATCTTGCCATAGTTGGAGCCACTGGTACGGTCGGTGAAACTATGTTGAGTATTCTCGAGCAGCGTAAGTTTCCAATTGCCAACTTGTATTTGTTGGCAAGCGCAAATTCTGCTGGCAAGCGCCTGCAGTTCTGTGGTGAGTATATTAGGGTGATCGATGCTGCAAGTTTTGATTTTAGTAAGGCTGACATCGGGTTATTTTCTGCTGGTGCCGCGGTTTCTAAACAGTATGCACCACTTGCTGTCGAACAAGGATGTATCGTCATCGACAACACTTCGGCTTTTCGGCTGGATGCTGATGTGCCCCTGGTTGTACCTGAGGTGAATGCGGCTGCAATCAGTCAGTATCAGGCTCGTCGCATTATCGCAAATCCGAATTGTTCAACCATACAAATGCTAGTTGCCATTAAGCCAATTTATGATGCAGTTGGGATTAATCGTATCAATGTCGCGACTTATCAAGCTGTGTCTGGTTCCGGTAAACAAGCGATCGATGAATTGGCAGGGCAGGTTGGGCACTTGCTCAATGGCCGCACGGCAGAAAACAAAGTTTATTCTCAGCGGATAGCGTTTAACGTCTTGCCAGAAATCGATGGCTACGAAGCTAATGGCTACACTCGCGAAGAAATGAAAATGGTGTGGGAAACGCAAAAAGTTTTAGACGATGCAGCGATTACTGTGAATCCGACTGCAGTACGGGTGCCGGTTTTTTTCGGTCACTCAGAAGCAATTCACCTCGAAACGGCAGCGCCGATCAGTGTCGAGCGAGTGCGTGAGTTACTGGCCGCCGCGCCAGGCGTCACCGTGGTTGATGAACGGAAACCAGGTGGCTACCCATCAGCAGCGATGTATGCCACCGCCCAGGATGATGTTTTTGTTGGTCGGATCCGGGCTGATATCAGTCACCCAAATGGTATTAACCTTTGGGTGGTGGCGGATAACGTGCGTAAAGGCGCTGCCCTCAATGCGGTACAAATTGCCGAGCAGATCCTCAATGAGTATGCGGCTGATTTGTATTAGGGTTGACTTTTTATCCGCCCGGCTTGCTTAAGTAGGTTCAGTTGCGATATAATTCAGCTAATTTAAGTAACTGTTGATGAAAACCCTTCAATAACGATTGCAACAGTAATTAATTATTTGTTATGGATTAGTGGGATCCTTTAAGTTGTGACATTTTCCTTAAGGTTCCATTAAGCTTAATTAGTTAAAATAACCAAAACAACAAAAAAATTAATACAATTTTGAACAGTTTGCTATAATTTAATACAGTATACAATAGGTACTTGTCAGATGGCATATGATATTAACCAGCATAGCGACCCAGCCTTAAGACCTGCATCTGGTGACGCGTGGAAAATGATGCTCAAAGCTGCTGTTGTCAAGCATGAACGTTCTGAAGCCGCTCGCCGATGTCCTGTAGTAATTGTCTCCCCTGATGAGCAGTCTGGTAGTTTGCACGGCGAGCAGCAAGCAACCGGTTCAACACTCAAAATTCCACGCCTAACTCCTGACTTCGCCGCAAGACGTCACCAATGGTTACTCGAGCAAGCTAAATTGGCTGATCAAGCTGCCAAATGGCAGCAAGTTCGCTCACGCGCTGCACATGATGATGTGGCTAGAAAAGCTAAAGTCAAGCAGCAAGCCCAGAGTCGTCAGCAGAATTTAGCGCTCCAGCTCGTCAACGATAACGTGCTCGCGATTCGGCCAGCGCCTGGTGATCGATTTGAATTTGATGCGCATCAGGTTCAATATGGTAATGCTGTGGTTGAGTATCGCCCAGAAAGTATTCAAGTCCGACAGGCTGACAAGCGATCTACTGCGCCTGAACTAGTCCGAGATTTTGGTCATGTTTTTAAAGATATATTGGCATGGCTCCGGGAGCGTGCTCAACTACAGCCAACTCAGCAGCTACTCCAGATTTACGGTGGTCGCAATTTGCCTGGTGCGCAAAATTTTGCCGACCAACTCCAGTCCGAATTTGCGCGGGAAGAAGTACTGCGGAATGGTCATGTTAAACGCGTACCTCGACCGCAGCCACAATTGAATCGCGCTCAACAGCAGGATTCTAGTCAAGCTGCGCCGAGTATGGCTGGTTTGCAAGCACAAATCGCATTGGCTGAGCAGCGTGCTGCGCGTTTAGCACCCCAGTTACAACCAAGTCCAGAGCTGCTAGCATCGAACAATGCGCCTCGCTTGAACAACCCAGGTCAAACCCCACAGTTCAGAATGTAATCTAATTAGTTGTCATCGTTTTCTTACTGAGTCTGCCCAAATTGTGGTTGAGTTGCCGACTGGTTTTTCTGTTTTTATTCTCTCTATCTCGTTAACGAATTAACGGTTGCCTTATTTTTGCAGCCACGGATAATGCTATACTTCGGATTATTCCTACCTATTGATCCAACAGGCAAAATAGATGCTAGCAGGGAGAATATCATTGCGGCGGCGAATTAGTCTTATTTTGGTGTTATTGTGGCCATCACTGTCGTTCGCACTTGGCTTGGGCCAGATCAATGTCCATTCTGCATTGTATCAGTCATTCGATGCAGTGATTCCGCTGTTATCCCTGCAAGATGTTCCAACCGAAGACATTCATGTCAGTTTGGCTAACAGTGATGCCTATAACAAGCTCGGCTTAGAGTTACCGACCAACGCTGGTAAGTATTTTTTTGCGATTCAGCAACAGCTAGATCAGCAGTATGCGATTCACGTCACGAGTGTGATTCCAATTCGAGATCCGATCCTGACCTTGTTAGTCGAAGTGTTGTGGCCGCATGGCCAAATCATGCGTCAGTACACTATTTTCTTGAGTCCACCAGAGATGGCAGTTGCCGAGCAACGTATGCAACAACACCACGCACTAAGCCAGCCTCAATCACTCACCCAAGCCATAGCTAAACCTGCAGAGCCAGTGTTGCCAGCAACCGGCATAACCTATGGCCCAGTGGTGAGTGAAGATCACCTCTGGTCGATTGCAAGGCAAGTAAAGCGCGAACTTAATGCAAGTTTGGCCCAGGTCGTGGTTGCTTTATTTGAGAAAAATAATGGTGCCTTTGTTAACGACAATATGAATGTGCTGCGCCGAGGTGCAGTGTTACGGTTACCAACTGCTACTGAGATTGCTTCGGTTGATCAGAAGCAAGCTGGGCAGCTGATTACTTTACATAATCGTAATCAACAAACACCGAGACCCGATCATCAGTCGCGAGTTGCCGCAGCGCCTGCGCTGGCGCAGCAGTCTGTAGCACCCGCACAGCTAGTTATCACTGGAGTAGATGAGCCAACCTTCATTGCTGAAGCTAAAGTGCCGGATCAGCCCGCAGTGAGTCTACCGGCGGCTGCGGTGCCGCCAGCGCAGCCAGCAGTGGTTACCCCGGTAGAGTCTCAGCAACCGATTGCAGCATCATTGCCTACTTTGTCAGCACCACCAAGCATGCGTCCAAGCGTCGAGCCGAAGTCAGCAGCGCCGGGGTTAGCGCTACCGCAAGCAATTCAGCTTGAGCCTGGTACACAACCAATAGCTGAAACCGGTACACTTGATCAGTCGCTTAGCCATGCGCCGCAAGTCAAAGTACAGGCAGTTGAGCAAGAGCTCGCGATCAGTGTCGATGCATTACGAACTGCACAAGAAACTAACCGTATGTTGAGTCAACGCATTACAGAACTCGAAAACCAAATTACAGCATTGGAAGAAAAACTTGATGATAAAGTAGATGATATCAAATCACTAAAGAAAAAATACAAACGTGAACGCTCAAAGCGTAAGAAAGCTGAAGCTGCATTAGAAGCAGCAAGCGTGAAGTCGGATGCTGAGGCCGAGCTAGCCCAGTCAAATACTAACGATTCAGTAACGCGGCGCCAGCCGAGACAACAATCACCACAGCAGCAGTCCGGTGCTAGCTCCTTGCTCTGGTTACTACTTGGTTTGCTTGTTGTTGCTGGTGCTATTGCCGGTGCACTGTTTTATGTCTCTCAGTGGGCCCTGCTCGATGATCTGATGGCTCGTATTCAGCAATGGCGTCGTGGTGAAGATGCAGAGTTGGAACCGGATGAAGAGGATGATTACGCAAAATATAATGCTGAGTATGGTCAAGAGGTCGCGTCAACAGAGCAAGCTGAGGTAGCGCAAGCTGATCCTGAATCAACGATTGAGATAGAGGCAAGCGATACCGAGACTGAGCAGGAAGCTGCGGCTGAGGAACCGCTACCACCAGCATCGATTGATGATTCACTGGATGTTAAAGATGCGCTGGATGATGCTGAAGTTTATCTAACCTATAAACGCTATCCGGAAGCAGAAGAAATTCTCGTCGCTGCCTTGGCAGAGTTTCCAGCGTCAATCGAGTTGCGTATGAAATTACTAGGTATCTACACCACTGTTGAGAATCGGCAAGGCTTTGAAGACTGTTTACAGGCATTACCAGAAGCCGAGCAAGACCAGGCAAGAGCATTATGGCCAGAGCCGGAGGTCACCACAGTAACTAATGAAACTATAGCAGACACACCTGCAGATACCGTTGCTACACAGCAAGCACAAGTAACTGAGTCAGCTGAACCAGCTGTTGGTGCACCGACCTCAGTGGTGGAACCACCAGCAAGTGAAAATAGCTTAGATTTTCAAACCGGTCTTGGTGTAGGCCTGTCAGTTGCAAAAGCACATTCGCGTGAAGATCGGTTGGTTGAAGATGCTAAAGCTGGTGCCAAGTTAGGTGAATCAGTTGACCTCAGTAAAATTCTTACTGATGAACCGACTGCAGATGATCAACTCAGTGTTGATACTAGCACTGAGTCGAGTGCGCTATTTGGTAGTGATGATCCAATCGCAACTAAGCTTGAAATGGCACGTAGCTATCTTGATATGAATAAGCGCGATGTGGCGGTGGAATTGCTAGAAGAAATTATCAAAGAGGGTGACGATGAGCAGCGCAGAGTCGCGCAAACATTACTGAATAAAATCAGAGGTTAATTAGGAACTGGTATGCGTTTTGCACTCGGCGTTGAATACGAAGGCACAAACTATTACGGTTGGCAACAGCAAGAATTTGTTACAAGTGTGCAGCGTGAAGTTGAAAATGCATTGTCGTTAGTGGCTGATCACGCGATTAGTGTAGTTTGTGCTGGCCGCACCGACAAAGGTGTGCATGCAGTTGGTCAAGTCATCCATTTCAATACTACCAGTGAACGCGAACCATCGGCCTGGGTGCTCGGTACGAATAGTCACTTGCCAGCTGATATACGGATCAACTGGGCGCAATCAGTCAGTGTTGATTTCCATGCTCGTTACAGCGCATTAGCGCGCACTTATGTTTACTTGATTCACAATGCGCGCTTGCGCCCTTGTTTAGCTCGCCACTACATGATGTGGTACCCTCAGCCACTCGATGTCGATGCTATGCAACTAGCTGCTAATCATTTACTAGGCGAACAAGACTTTACTTCATTTCGTGCAGTGGGTTGTCAATCAAATTCACCAATGCGTAACGTCACTGAGGTTGAGCTTACCCGCCGTAGTGATAATGTCATAGTGAAGATTACTGCTAACGCTTTTTTACATCATATGGTGCGTAATATTGTTGGCTCACTCTGCGTGGTCGGTAGTGCTACACGCACACCAAGCTGGATTAAGGAGGTGATTGCGGCAAAAGACCGCACAGTTGCTGCTGAGACCGCCGCTGCCAGTGGTTTGTATTTGCTTGCTGTGCAGTATCCTGATAAATTTAGCCTACCTACCTCAGTCATTCCTGAGATGTTAAAAATCTAATGTTAAACTAAGATGGAAAATCGGTTTAGCCGCCATCAGCGATTATTCAGTTCGCATTACCTGTGGAGTCAGTTATGAGCTGGTTTAAAAAATTAATTCCTGCAAAAGTACGCACTAACCCATTGAGCAAGCGTGGGGTGCCAGAAGGGGTTTGGACCAAATGCCCACAATGTGAAGCCATCTTGTATCGGGCTGAGTTAGAGCGGGCCTTGTATGTTTGTCCGAAGTGCGAACATCATCTGCGCTTAACTGCGCGTATGCGACTCAAAGCGTTGCTTGATGAAAATAGCCGCCAAGAGATTGCAATTGATGTTAAGGCGCATGATTTTCTAAAATTCAAAGATAGTAAAAAATATAAAGATCGCCTGAGTCAAGCGCAAAAAGCAACTGGTGAAGAAGAAGCACTTATCGCTTTTCAAGGTCACATTGCTACAATGCCAGTAGTAGCGGTCGCATTTGAAATGGGGTTTATGGGTGGCTCAATGGGTTCAGCAGTTGGCGAGCGTTTTGTGCGTTCAGTGCAAGTGTGCTTGCGCGATCAAGTGCCATTGATTTGTTTTTCAGCGAGCGGTGGTGCACGTATGCAAGAAGGATTAATTTCACTAATGCAAATGGCGAAAACTAGTGCCGCACTGGCACGTTTACGCCAACAAGTCATCCCGTTTATCAGTGTATTAACCGATCCAACCATGGGTGGTGTATCAGCATCCTTTGCTAACCTCGGCGATGTCATTATTGCTGAGCCCAATGCCTTGATTGGTTTTACTGGGCCGCGTGTGATCGAACAAACCGTGCGTCAAACACTACCTGAGGGATTTCAGCGTAGTGAATTCTTACTCGAACACGGCGCTATCGATATGATTGTTGATCGGCGCCAGCTTCGGCAAACACTGTTATCGATATTGACCAAATTAACCCATCGGTCCGCAGTCAATGAAGCAACGCTTTACTGAGCTTAGCGACTGGCTTAGCTGGCAACAAGCATTACATCATACTGCGATCGATCTTGATTTATCACGAGTATCCAAGGTTGCACAGCAGTTGCAGTTGGAGCGTTTTTCAGCCGCAGTCATCACTGTCGCTGGTACTAATGGTAAAGGCTCATGTTGTCGCCTGCTACGTGAGATTTATCACCTTGCTGGTTATCGGGTTGGCTGTTACACCTCACCGCATTTCATCCATTATAACGAACGGGTTTGGTTGCTGGATCGGCTGGCAACCGATGCTGAGCTTTGCCAAGCTTTTGCTGTGATCGATCAGGCTCGGCAAGCGACGCCACTGACGTACTTTGAATTCGGTACTTTGGCTGCGCTCTGGTTATTTCAGCAAGCGAGACTTGATGTTGTGATTCTTGAAGTTGGCATGGGTGGTCGACTCGATGCAGTCAATTGTGTTGCCAATGATGTTGCCGTGATCACCAGTATTGGGCTTGATCACACTGCTTATCTTGGTGAGACGCGAGCGCAGATTGCTGTTGAAAAAGCCGGCATCATTGCCAGCTACAAGCCGCTGGTCTGTGGTTCGTCACTGCCTGCTGTCGTGAGAGCAACCGCAAGTGAGCGTGAGGCACCAATCTATCAGTTGAGCGAGGAATTTAACTATACGCGTCATGCTGATGGTAGCTGGTTTTTTAGTTATCAAGATCGGGAGTTGAACCAATTACCAGCACCCAAATTGGCTTATAACAACGCAGCTCTGGCATTAATGGTTGTAGAAATCTTGCGGGAACGCTATTCTGTTTCGTATGCGTCGATTTGCCAAGCATTGCGTCAAGCGATGCTAGCAGGTCGGTTTCAAGTGGGGGAGATAGCTGGGCGCCGAGTTATTTTGGATGTTGCGCACAACGAAGCAGCGGCTAATTTTCTTTACCAACAATTAATGCGCGAGTCATCTGCCGGTAACACTATTGCCGTCACAGCCATGTTAGCAGATAAGGATGTGACTGCGATTATTCGCGAATTAGCGCCAGCGGTTTATAGCTGGCATTGCGCATCGACCACTGGGCCACGAGGCTTGGCAGCAGCGACATTGACAGCAGTCTGTCAGCAACAAGGTTTAGTTGCTTACTGCTATGAGTCTATCACTGCTGCGTTGGCAGCGGCGGTCGCGGCAGCAACCGAGTTTGATCGAATTGTTGTATTCGGTTCATTTGTAACGGTCGCAGAGGTATTACCACAAATGCAACAAACAATAGAGACAACAACCCTGCTGAATGAATCAGCAGATTATTAGAATGATGAGGAGGGAATCGATGTCCATTCAACTTAAGCAACGTCTAATTGGTGCTATCGTTATGGTAGCTTTTGCCGTTATCTTTATACCAATTTTTTTCAGCCAAGATAAACAAGCGTATTACTTGGCTAAACAACAAGTCCAGATTCCAGCACCACCGAGTGCACCAGACGTACAACAGCTGATGCTCAATCTCGGTACCCCAGTTGATATGGAAGCCACAGTTGCCGCTGTGCCAATGGTCGAAGGCCAAGTTGCTGCTGAGGCGCCATTGGAAACCATCGTACCACCTATCCCACAACAAGCAGCAGTCAAACTCCAGCAAACCAACACAGTGACTAAATCAGCTGTGGCAGTGGCGAAACCGGTAAAAGCAAAGCAAGCAGCAGTAAAATCAGCTAAGTCTCACAGTCGAATTGCAACAACTAAAAAACCCAAAGCTTGGGTGATTCAACTCGGTAGCTTTCATCATGAAAAAAATGCGTTAGCGTTGCAAGTAAAGTTGCGAGCCCAAGGTTTTCCAGCTTATGTGCGTATCCATAAGCAATTATCACGCGTGTTAGTTGGGCCAGAGTTGCGGCGTGAAACCGCTGACAAATTGTTGGTTGATTTGCATAATAAATTTAAATTAAATGGCATTGTCATGCCGTATGCACCAAGTAAAGCTTAATCCTGGATCACCTCACGATCAGTAGGGTTTATCCGCTTGAGCTGACTTGGTTGCTGTGTGCCGATTTTCGTTTCAGCCATGTTGAGTGAGAGAATGAACCAAGTTGATCTGTTACTGATTGCGTTTATTTTATTGTTGGTACTACTGAGTTATCGCAAAGGCTTTTTAAAAGAAGTGATCGCGCTAACAACCTGGATTGCCGCTTTTTGGTTTGGCTTTCGTCAGCTCAATCAATTGTCACAGCCACTCGCTCGTTTTATCAGTAATGAGCCATTGCGTCTTGGTATCAGCTTTGCTTTGTTATTTTTTGCTACGCTACTGGTTGGTGGAGTGTTAAATTATCTAGTCGGTCGTTTTGTGCGGGCGACAGGTTTGTCGAGCCAAGATCGTTTGCTTGGTTTGTTACTTGGCCTGATCAAAGCCTTAGTTATTGTGATGTTACTGGTGTATCTGTTGGCATTGACGCCGCTGCGCGAGGATCCGCTTTGGCAGGAGTCATTGTTGATCCCGGGTTTACAACAACTCATGAGTGTGCTGCAAACTGAGGCGGTGAGTTTTTTGGCGCAAAGTTAATTGTTATTTGGGCTCGGTGCTGGTGCCTCATCAGTCGGTTGTGTTCGCTGCTCGATTGCTATCTGTGTATGTGTAGTCGCATCCTGTGCCTGAACTGGCCGGTCTTCTGGGGCTGTGCCAATTATCCGGTTTTCAACCCTTTGCGCCCATTCTTCACCTAGCTGTTGTTTGATGCCACGATCCTCAATACGCTGGTTGATCTGCCGGCTTGCGTCTTTTAACTGCGTTGTGTTTGCCTCGATCTCAGGTTGCCGTGCTTTGATTTCGTTATTTAGACTAGCAAGTTTTGCCAATAATTCTTGTTGTTTTGCTGTTGCCATCACTAACGGGCCCCCCACCCTGATTGTAATTAGTGCATTGTATTTGATGATGCTGTGCTGCGTTCACTTTCACGAATAAAATCAATTAAGCAGTTAATCCGTTCGACATTTAATTTTTCCTGTTGTGACAATTTTGTTTCTAACTGTTCGAACATACTGCGTTCTTCATCGATCAATTGTTTCAACTCATCGATTTGCTGATTGACATTAGCGTCCGGTTTCGCGAGGTTTTCATCTTTACCGAGTTTAGCCAATTCACGTTTTTGTGCTTCAATATACTCTTGCTGCTGTTGTTCGAGTTCATAGAGCAAAGCTTCGTGTAGTTCGATTTGCTCGCTACCGTGACGGCGGCGGAGCTCTAAATCGTGTTGGGTTTCTAACATCGATAACATTGAGTGCTTAATCACTTGTTCATTGGCGTTTAGCAGGACGTTAACTTGTTCTTCTGGTAGGCACAGTGCGAGCTGTAGCCAAGTACGAATATATGACTTGTAGGTATTCACGAGCGGCGACCTCTTGGTTGCATGGTTTGTTGGTTGCACTCATCCTTGTGCTGTAACAATCCATCGCTAATACCTTCAGTATAGACGATATTCACATGATTAAAAGTTAGACAGGATCTTTTTTTATTTATAACTGCTTGATTTAACATGAGCTGACGCTAAGTCACTGATTTGATTGGTTACAATTTTTCACTATTACTGTTTGGTGAGTATCAAGCTGCTGGCAAGACTGCAGCAGCGCGTTCTGGTCAAGGACCGCAACCGCCATCTTTTACGACATCATATCACCTCTGCTAGCGGTACTAAGGTGATTGCAGCGAACCTGGCTGATATCACCTTTCGGAAATGTTAACTACAAATTGAATCACCGCTGTTCATTGAAATGATGGTTCAAACGAAATTTATAATACTTTGCCCATTGCGAGCGAGCGTAACGAGCGCAGCAGGCCAGCAAATGCAATCAACACTATATGGCGATAATCAAGCGGCAACCTCGATTGAATAAAGTCATTTAATGCACAATATGTATACTTTATTCGCTAAACTTGGCCGCAGTATTTATCAATAATCGCTTTGCTGGCTTATTCTTAAGCTTTTGTTAAGCAAACTGTGTTAATCTGAGTACTATTAGTAGTAAATGATGAGGTTACAGTGGCTAAACTTCCAACATTCGCTGAATACGTCAAATTCTTACATAAGCGTCATCAGGAGCGAGGCTTACAATGGGCTGTAGCTGATTTATTGGCAACCATTCCTGCTGGGTTCGGCCACTTGTTGGATCGTGCCTTTGGCTTAACAAGTGTAGTTGTTCCAGATATGGATGGGCAATTTATAGCTGGTGCCTTTGGCTTTACGTTCGGCATTTTGTTTTATCTTCTTGGTTTTGCTCTCGGTCTTATCGCAGAATACACCCTGCGCATACCAATTTATCTTGGTTCTTACATGGATTGTTGCTTTGGAACTGAAAAAGCCGGCCAAGCGAGCGATGGCTTTACCCTCACATTGCCAGCTTGGTTGTTTAATCCTTATCGCGCTGAGCCACAACCACCAACGCAGCGCTCATTTACTGCCTGGTTTGGCATCATCTCTAAGCCGCTACATAATGCTCTTAACAGTATACTCTCGTTGCTGATCGCTGGGTTGAGTCTTTTTGTCTTTTATGGATTATCAGAATTGATGTTTGGTCGCTATGACGCAGAGGATACCACGCAGCTGTGCGCTGATGGACCCACACCACTAGATCTACCTAAAATAGAAGAAGGGCAGAATGCCAGCAGGTGTTGCGATACACCACCGTCGCTAGTTTCAGATGAGCGCCAACCTGTTTCACCATTATCGGTTGTGATGCACCCGCCATTGCTATCGTCCCTAGCTGCCTCTCGGTCACTTGTTCCTGAACCTGCTTTACCCACAACAAGTTTGCTATCACAGACTGCTGTGCTGCACCCTCAGCCGATTGCCGATCCATTTTCAGAGCAATTGATGGCTGATGAAGTCAGTAAGAGTATCCCAACAGCAAATGACACACACTACATCTTTAAATACAAAATCGATTTATATCGCATACTACACGACTATGAGTTAGCAACTGGTGTGCTCCAAGGGCAAAGTCGATTAGTACTCAGACAGTTAGAAGTGATGAAGGCTAAAGAGACTCAGCTAGCATTATTTGTTCAGCGTGATCATTGCCAGCGAGGCAATGACCTACTTGCCAAAATCAAATTGGAATTACAGTCTGAGGGCGACAAGTCAGCACAAGCGATTATTGACTTAAAAGTGTTTCGCGCTTTGGTACGGATTGCTACCTATACATTGACTCATCATAGCGAAGCAGTAGCTTATCGTAAATATTACCTGAAGTGGTCTGGTGCACAAGTACCGCGGATATCGGTGCGACACGGTCATGCTAAACTAGATGCCTGCGATCAGCATACTCCGCAATCTGTTGCATAGTTTAGATCATAGAGTATCGTGCTTTCACTCAGCCAGACGCAGCCTCAAGAATAATTTTCGATTTGAGTTGAGTCAATACCGAGAATATTGAATTGCTTGTCCAAACTGGAGGGGCATCAGATGAGTAATAGGCCTATTGAAATGGTGGATCTAAGCAAGCTTCAAGCAACTCCTGTCTAGACACAACTGGGCTTCTTCGGGACTGATGTCCCTCGCAGTGGGCTGAAAAGGCAAAGCAGTTCGATCTGATCAGCGCAGCTGCGACGCTATTGATGTGGCTCGCAGTGGACTGAAAAAAGTGACAGCATCATGAGCCCAAAGGCGATAGGGTTGGTAATGAGCTACTTAACTGATTGCAAACGAGCTTAGCAATAGTCGGAGCAGTTTGGTATTTCTTTATTTCACTCATCAACAGTAGTGATGCTGTCTCCCATATTAGCGACACTGAACAATGCTTTTAGCTTATCAGCTTGTTCGATCGAAGCAAGCGGACCGACTTTAACTTTATAAAATTGATGTCGTTGATCAGGCTCGATGCTGACGTTAGTGTTAGTTAAGTGTTTAATTTTACGTTGTAGTTTACCGGCATTGGTTTGTTGTTTGAAACTACCAAGCTGTAAGTAGAGTTTAGGTATTGTATGACGTTTGGCAATCACTGGATCAATGCTAGCAATATGCACTGGTTTGCGTGGATTAATCGCAGTGAGTTCGACGATACCGGTGCCTTTGTTGGTAATTTGTAATTTTTTTGCGGCGGCATAGGATAAATCAATAATCCGATTACCGTGAAAGGGCCCACGGTCATTGACTTTAACAATCACCTGATGACCATTGCTGAGGTTGGTGACTTTTAAATAGGTTGGAATCGGTAACGTCTTATGGGCAGCTGTCATGGCAAACATATCATAGTATTCACCGTTTGAGGTTTGGTGACCGTGGAATTTGTAGCCATACCAAGAAGCTATGCCGCGCTGATGAAAGCCATGACTTGTGCCTTGTACATAATAACGTTTACCAAGCACTTTATACGAGCGCGGGTTACCAATTTTACTGAGTGGTTCAACTTTGGGTGTGGCATTGGGGATACGATCGATATTGATTTTTTTGTAACCTGGATGCATGCCATCTTTACGGGCAAAGCAGCCAGTTAAGCTCAACAGTAAGCAGCTGTAGATCGCAAGCTTCTTCATACTGATTATTAAGCTCAGTGGTATTGAAGTTGCTTGATGGCTTCAGCTAGTTGAAATACCGCCATGGCGTATTTGTCGCGTGGATTATAACTCTTGATCACATCAAAATTGGTCAAACCAAGCCAATATTCGCTACTATGTTTACTATCTAATTTAACCAGGCTCACTTTTTCGTTATCGTTGAGAGCAATGACTGGCTTGATGTGTTGCTCGGCAAGTTTGCCGACGGTGTAGTGTTTGTGTTGCTTTGCCAGCGTTAGCTGCGCGGCGTTATTATCGCTGACTTGTACTGTCACCAGCTTATTCTTTTGCCAGCCGTGCTGTTTTAAGTAATTAGCAACACTTGCAATAATATCTTCATTATTGTCAATCAAGTCGCTAGTTGGTTTACCAGAAAAATTAGCTGCGTATTTGCGATAACTGCTTGGCATAAATTGTGATGGTCCCATCGCGCCGGCATAAGAACCGAGTAGGCTGAGTGGATCGACCTTGAGTTCGCGTGTTAGTAGCAAGTATTGTTCGAGCTCGCTACGAAAAAAATTTGAGCGCTGCGGATAGAAGAAGGCAAGCGTAGTGAGTGAATCAAGCACACGAAATTTACCTTTAAAGCGACCATAGAATGATTCAACGCCGATGATCGCAACGATGATTGCCGCTGGCACGCCGTACTGTTGTTCCGCCTGCTTGAGTGCTGTTTGGTGTTGTCGCCAAAATCGTAGTCCAGCCTTGGTGCGTTTAGGCGTGATAAAAATAGCGCGGTAGCGATCCCAGGCAAGGGTTTTTTCAGCTGGCTTTTTGATAGTATGAATGATGTCATCGCGCAATTTGATGCGATCGAACAGCGCTTCAAGCTCGGTTGCCTTAAACTGATGCGTTGCACTCATCTGCTGAATAAATGCTTGCAGCGCTTTGTTTTCATGCAGTGGTGCGGCAAAGCAACTACTAGCAAAGATTGTAAAAATAATTATCGATAAAACGCTGAGTCGTGTTTGCTGCATGGCGCTACCTTCAAGTCGTGATTAATTGTCGATGAGTGTGGATAGACATTAGAATACCGAAACTTGCCATCAGTGTCACCATCGATGTGCCGCCATAGCTAATGAGTGGTAGCGGTAAGCCAACTACAGGTAAGATCCCTGTAACCATGCCCATATTGATAAAAATAGCAATAAAAAACGTCAAGCTGAGAGCGCCGGCTAACAAGCGTGTGTAGGTGGTCTGCGCTTGCATGCTAATGTAGAGACACCGTAGGATAACAAAAAAATATACTGCTAATAAGCCAAGTACACCGATAAAACCAAACTCTTCACCGAGTACTGCAAAGATAAAATCAGTTGCATGTTCTGGCAAAAAATGTAAATGAGACTGCGTGCCGAGCAACCAGCCTTTACCAACAAGACCACCTGAACCAATCGCAATTTTTGACTGAATGATGTGATAGCCACTGCCGAGTGGATCACGCTCGGGGTTGAGAAAGGTTAATACCCGCATACGCTGATAGCCATGCATAAAATGCCATAATATCGGCAGCGAGGCTAACATCAATGTTAAGGTGCCAAAAATCAAGCGCCAATTGACACCAGCCAACCATAGTATGCTTGCGCCAGAGCTCGCAACTAAAATTGCAGTGCCAAGATCAGGTTCTTTTGCAACTAATAAAACCGGTACGAATAAGATCGCGCAAGCGATCGCGACTGAGCGTAACGAAGGTGGTAGTGGATGTTCGTCAAAATACCAGGCTAATGTCATCGGCACACTGAGTTTTAAAATTTCGGCTGGTTGGAAGCGAATAAAACCGAGACTCAGCCAGCGTTGTGCACCTTTGCCGATTACTCCAGAGAGTGCGACGATGATCAGCAATGTCACGCTAACTGCATAAAGTGCCGGTGTCCAGCGTCGATAGTGACGCGGATGAATCTGAGCAAACATAATCATAACGCTAAACGCTAATGCTAGCCGTAAAATTTGTTTGTCTATCATAGTGATATCTTGGCTGACTGCGCTATACAGCATCAGTGATCCGATGCTGACAGTAATCAGTAAGCCAGCTAGCAGTGGCGCATCAAGATGAGTAATGTCGGCAAACGATCGACGGCGCTGTCCCTGTCGCCGCGTACTGAGTTTGCGTTGTAAATTTTCGATCAGAGTAGCTGTCATACTGTGGTCTCTTTACTCTGTTGATATTTAGCGATGTGCGGTTTTGGCAACAGATAAGCATCAAAAATCTGGCGCGCCAGTGTAGCAGCAGCTGCTTCGTTATGTTCAGTAATGATAGCTAGCGCAATTTTTGGTTGTTCTACCGGTGCAAAGGCAATAAATAAACCGTGATCGCGTAGACGTTGAGGTAGATCAGTACGGTATAAGCTCTCTTGATTTTCCAGTCGACTAATTACTTGTGCAGTACCGGTTTTTGCTGCAACAGAGTAACGGGCATAGTGGCCGAAGCGGCGTCCAGTACCATGCGGATCTGAAATGACCTTTTGCATCGCATCGATAATCACAGGCCAGGCTGATTCTTTTAGCAGTAATGGCGTTTGTGTTGCTGGTCGGTATGGTTGTGGTGGGTTGTCAGCTAATTTTGCTGCACGCACTAAATGCGGTTTAATACGTTGTCCACGGTTAGCGAGTATCGCAGTGGCACTGGCTAATTGGATCGGTGTTGTTAGGAGAAAGCCTTGGCCTATTCCAGTCAGTACCGTGTCACCAGTGTACCAAGGGGTTTTACGTTTGCTTTGTTTCCATTCGGGTGTCGGCACCAGACCTTTAGCTTCGCCTGGTAAGTCAATGCCGGTGTAATTGCCAAAGCCGAAGTTAGCTAAATAGCGACTGATATGTTTGATCCCAAAGCGGTGCGCGAGGGCATAAAAAAAAGTATCGCATGACTCGGTAATTGCTTTGCTAATATCAACCCAGGCGTGACCGCTTTGCTTCCAGTCACGGTAGATGCGATTGCTACCTTCAATGAGGTAACCACCGGTATCATAAATTTGGTACGATGGCGTAATCAGACCGGCATCGAGTCCAGCTAAACCAAGAAAAGGCTTAATGGTTGAGGCTAATGGATACTGACCGTATAGCGCACGATTATAAAGTGGATGACTGTCAGATTGTTGTAGCGCTTGATAACGTTTGACATCAATCCCGGTGACAAACAGATTTGGATCAAAACTTGGGTTGCTATAAAACGCTAGCACTTCACCACTACTGGGTTCGATTGCGACTACGGCGCCGCGCTGCTTACCCATGCTGCGCTGTACTTGTTGTTGTAAGTTAGTGTCGATACTGAGATAAAGATTTTTGCCTGCTATTGGTAAGGTGGTGCTGATATTGCGAATCGGCCGACCACCGGCATCGATTTCGACTTCTTCGTAGCCGACCTTGCCGTGTAAAGTATCTTCGTAAAACTTTTCAATACCGGATTTGCCGATATAGTTGGTCACACTATAGTTGGTTTGATCAATGATTTTTAATTCTTTTGCGTTGATACGGCCAACAAAGCCAAGCACGTGCGCTAGGCTATCACCTTCAGGGTAATGACGTAGTAATTGCGGCTTGATCTGCATGCCCGGGAAGCGCCATTGATTAACGGCAAAGGTCGCAACCTCTTGCTCAGTTAAGCGTAATTTTAGTGGTATTTGTTCGAATCGGCGCCGCTGTTGGCGTTGCTTGTGAAACTCTTCGATGGCTGTAGGCGATAGTGCAATGATCTCTTGTAGCGATTTGATAGTGGCATTGATATCTTTGATATGGGCAGGGGTAACCACTAGATTAAAGCTTGGGATATTTTCTGCAATGACCTTGCCATTGCGATCGTAGATTAAACCGCGCTTCGGTTCGATTGGCACTAAGTCAATACGATTATTGCGTGACAGCGTGGTGTAGTAATTATGTTGGCTAATTTGTAAATAATAGAGTCTAGCGATCAAGCCTGCCATCAGCAAGGTTGCGAGTAGCATCGCGATGATGATTCGATTTGAGATCAAGACGATTTCACGGCGGTGGTTTTTGATAATGAAGCGTTTACTGTTAGTGAATTTGCGAAACACGATAATTGCTTAAGGTGTGACCGGGCAAGGTTGGCTAATAGTGTCTAATTTTAGGGTTTGCTGATGATGCCTGCAAGCGTCTCCGAGCTTATGATACCGTGTGATGCTTAATCAGCGATTTTCTGCACAGAGTCTGCACTCCAGTCTGTTCAGCTGCCTACTGACTATCCCAGTTTTACCCAACGCATGCTATACTTCTCGTTCTTTTACGCATCAAGGAGAGTTCTCAATGGCTGATATCAGTCTCAAAGGTCAAGCTATCCATACCAGTGGCGAGTTACCTATAATTGGTACCGTTGCACCTGATTTTACGTTGACACGATCAGATTTATCTTCTTTAAGTTTGGCTGATTTAGCTGGTCAGCAAGTCGTTCTAAATATTTTTCCAAGCATCGACACTCCTGTTTGCGCTGCATCGGCAAAAGAGTTTAATAGCACAGCATCGAGTTTGAAAAATTGCAAAGTGCTGTGTGTTTCGATGGATTTACCGTTTGCACACAATCGTTTTTGTCAGGCGCAAGGGCTCCAGGATATCATCCCGCTGTCAGATTTTCGCAGTCGTGAATTTGGTCAGAGTTACGGGGTGACGATTATTGATGGTGCTTTAGCTGGTCTACTCGCACGTGCTGTGATTGTGTTGGATGCCAGTCACAAAGTTGCTTACGCTGAACTTGTCAGCGAGATTTCTGATCCACCAAATTATTCAGCTGTTTTAGCGGCACTACAAGCCTAGGTTACTCTGTTCAAAGAGAAGTGGCTGATTAGAAACAAAATCTATTTTTTCATCAGCCGCTAGCGCAAATGCCGCACCAAGATCTTCAATTACTTGGTGTCGGCTCAGTGCAAGTTGTGGCTTATCCTGATAACAAGCGGCAACCTTCTCCTCGGTGTGTTCAACCTGTATGGGCTGTTCGATGCCAAGCAGTGCTTGCATATGGATATAGTCACACTTCGATGCAGTGTTGCCGGTGTTTCACCGGCTGCGTTAGGCGAATGGGTATCGACATACTGTGCGAGTAGCTGCGCTGCAATGTGTCTGAAGCCATTGTTTGATGCGGTATGTAGCGGTGTGTTACCAGCAGCATCAGCGATGTTAGGGTCAGCACCAGCATCCAGGAGCAATGCTACCGCCTGCCTCTGACCTTTTAACACTGCCCAATGCAGTGCTGCGACCTTCGCCATCGACCTAGTCCAGCGCTTCAGCATGTAGTGCGCATAATAGGTTGAGGTTGCCACCGCTGGCAGCCGCCGCTAATGGGGATAATTCATGTGGCAGGTAAGGTGGTTGTGATACCAGTAGGTTGCTTAATTTAGGTAATTGCATATTGATCGCTGTGCTAAGACAAAGTTCAACACCAGCTGGTGTCGCACTCATTTCGATACCAGCTGTACCATAAACTGTTTGCACCGGTGCTGCCACTTCGTGCCGGCCGCGACCCTTGTAGAGATAAAAACGACTTCTTAAGGCTTTGCGGTAGGTTTAATTTGCAGCAATCCAACTTTGCGCTCAATTTAAAAAGCGAGGCGATTGCTTCTCGGCACCGAGATCAACTTTTTCTAATAATCCTGGTGGGGTAAAGAACGTACCGCCAAACGCGGTGTGTAAGTGCATGATCATATCAAGTTCACTCATGTCATCTGATTTCAGTAGCGTTAAGATTCTATCGATAATCGCCATCATATCCGGCTCACCAGTCGCAGTGGTTGGCATATCGTTAGGATCGCCTAGTTTTGCAAAAGCAGAGTCACTGTAAAGCACCTTTGTTGCCAGTTTAAAACCATCAAAAACCGCTTGTGGATTTTCACTGAGTTGTTGCTCTAGAAAAATTGACCACCGCCGTTGATACTTGCTTGACAGCGGGCTAGGCTGTTGCCGGATTGGCAATCACGCAACGTGCGGGATCAGATTCAAGTTGGCAGCGATAAGCTTCGGTTAAGGTAGCTGCAGGCATAAGCTAGACTCTACTATTCTGATCTGATTGGGCGTTCGGATTAGTGGTGCTTAGTGATGGCATTGATCAGAACGCTTGTCTGTTAAGCATAGATGACAAGCACTAAATTTGACCAATTAAGCGCGAAAAAATTTTCCCTCAAAACAACTAGTTATTAGCCGCCTTAGCGGTGATACGGGTGTTTTTGCAAGATCGTGTGGGCACGGTAGATCTGCTCAGCGAGCATGATGCGTACCAAAGGGTGTGGAAAAGTCAGATCCGACAGTGACCATTGTTCATCAGTTTGAGCGATAAAGTCAGTTGATAAGCCTTCAGGGCCACCGATAATGAGTGTAATCGGCTTCGATTGCATCAGCCACTGGTTGAGGTGTTAGCTAAAACTGACAGTATTGAGCTGTTTGCCACCGCGATCGAGGGCAATTTGATAACCGGCTTTAGGCACAGCTGCTAGAATTGCTTTTTCTTCATCTTGAATAACCCGCTGCAAGTCTTGTTTACCGCGCTTGCCAGCGCTGATGTCGTGGCAGCGTAGCCTGAGCTCGGGTGGTAAGCGCTTGTTATAGAAGCTAAAGCCAGCTTCAACCCAGTCAGGCAACTTTTGATGTACGCTGATGAGGTGGATAGCCATTTACTAGGCTTGGGCTTGGGCTAACTGTGGTGACCAGAGTTTTTCTAGGCTGTAAAATTGGCGAGTTTCGGCTTGCATGACATGCACCACCACGTCGGTCAAATCGATCAAGACCCATTCGCCTTCTGTTAAACCTTCAGTCGATAACACCCTGATTTGATCATCTTTTGCGGTTGCAATCAGGTGGCTGGCGAGTGCTTGCACGTGACGCCGCGAGGTGCCAGTGCAGATCACCATATGATCAGTGATTGGGGTAAGTTGTTGAACGTCGAGATGGGTGATGTCGTGGGCTTTATAGTCAGTGAGTGTCTTGATAACAAGAGTCAATATAGTTGTGTTTTCCATTAATGAATAATTACCTCGGCTAGTATGATGCTAAGTATAGCGAGATTTTGTTGTGTTGGGTAGTTTATGGTTAGCTCCTGTACTTTTGATGCACTCATTGCTGCAAACATCGGGCCAATCATTTGGCTCGACCTAATCCATTGAAGCCAATCGTTACTGAGTCAATTGAGAGTTGGTAGTTGAATCTGAAATCTGTAACAAGCATCCTTGCGTTTTAGTTGAGGCTAATCCAATCAACAAAGCACACCGTACTGTTGTCGTTGTGCCTTTGTCTAGTTCAACGAAAGTAAATCCACCACTAACGATTGCTGTTACTGGTATGGAGCGACAAACGATGGCTATTGACGGTCAAACTCAGATGGTTGATAAAGCGCGTTTATTAGAGCTAGGTGGAAAGTTATCTGATAGCGATTTAAAAAAACTAGAAGAAGGGTGAAGGCAAGTATTATCTCTTTGAGGCATATTTTTTTCTTACAGCGTACAAATTTAAAACCTATTTGCTATGGCTATCTAAAACCTCCATCACCGATATCATTTCAAATGATTGATCAGGTTTGTATCGTAAGATTTCGGCACTCTGTTCCCATGCCCCGAGCACGATGCGTTGGTAGCGCGAATCATAAAGTCGCATTTCGTGGATAGCAGGCTTATGGGTGTGGCCGTGGATCAGGCGTTGGCTATCGAACTGTTGTAACAAGTGACACGCTTCGGCTTCGACCACGTCATACTTCGGGTCATCAGCTATCTGTCGATTTGTATCAGCTGGCCGCCGTAGCTTATTAGCAATGGAGCGACGCACACGCAGCGGGAGCCACAAAAATAATTGCTGTAGCCAAGTTTGTCGGACTTTATTGCGGTACGCTTGGTAATGGGCATCGAGCGTACAGAGACTATCACCGTGCATGAGTAACGTTGGCGTACCGTAGAGCGAGATTAAGTGTGGGTCAGCTAATAGTTGGCAGCCAGTCTCTTGCAAGAGGCGTTTACCAAGTAAAAAGTCGCGGTTGCCATGCATCAAGTAAATGGCAGTCTGTTTGCTCGCTTGTTGCAACGCTAGTTTAATTGGAGTCTGCCAAGGTTGTTGATCGTCATCACCAATCCAATAGCCAAACAAATCACCAAGAATATAAATCGCATCAGCAGCTGGCGCCTGTTGGCGAAAAAAGCTGATGAAGCGTTCACAAATATCTGACCGTTCAGCTTCGAGGTGGATGTCAGAGATAAAATAAGTCGTCATTCAGTACCCCACAGAAAACAGGATTATACTGAATTTGCTGGTGCTTGTTCAGCAAGCGCAGAGTTTTTTTCGATACTAAGCTCAGCTTTTGCTATACCTGGCGTTGCTTGCAGGTTGCGGCACCGGTGCTGACAGCATCATGCCTAAGCTATCAAGGCTACGGATCAGGTATCCGGCTAGGCGCAGCGCATGCAGCTGGACACGTCTATTGCTTACACCCAGTTGTTGCACGTGCTGTTCCGATAGGTAATTCATTTCGATGAGCCAGCGAATGTTGGAATCCTGAATGAAGTAGAGCAGTGTGCTGTAGTTAGGTACCGTTCTAGCTCGGTAGTTATGGTTAGAGGCCATTCTATAGTTCCTTTCTTATCCAATTTGAGCATTATTTAATTAATAGCACCCCTGGTTCGCTTGTCCAGTTATCTTGTAGCCAAACGATGAAAAAAATCTGCCCTTGCAAGTAGGTTCTTATTGCGTATGCAAAGGTCTGAACTGAACTAGAACCTTGTCTCGCGACTAAGGATCGATAAACCTAAATAATTAAAATAATTAATACTGAGATTTTACGCTGCAATATTAGTGCTAAATAAGACGGAGGCATGATCGCTAACTTTATCCGACGGCGGGTAATTCTTCAGCAAATGCAACGGTTACTAGCCAAACCAACAGCGGGTTTTGTTATGGTTTATGGTCGTCGTCGGATCGGTAAGAGTAGTTTGATTAGTCATTTTTGCCGTGACTATCTTCTATTAGCTTTTGAGGAATTGTCACAGTCCAAGGCACTGACAAAGCAAGATCAGCTGGATGAATTCAGTCGCCAAATTGCCCATCAATGCCACACTCAATTTAAACGCTTTACTGACTGGAGTGATGCACTGGGCGCCTAGTATAAGCTAGTATCGACTATGTGATAGTTATTTAAGATTTTATCTGAAGTATATTGAATCAAATCATAGTCCGATTATTGCAGCTAATTTTGCTGAGCGACCGCTATCATCTCTTTCTAGTTGGGCGAGTATTATTGCTTTGCAAATTGAAAATTTAGTCTTAAATAATCGCGATAAAGTGGAAAAATATTTGCATATTATTATGCTAGACGGGATTGTGATTGACAACCTCTATTTACAACGAGCAACAGCAACTAAATCAGGTTGCCAAATCGGTTATTTAATTCAAACAGAGTTTAATGATCTATGTGTATATGAAGTTAAATATGTTCGTTTATTCATACGTTGTATATCATAGATTAAGTTGAAGAGAAAAATTAGCTAACCTTAAATATATATCAGTGCGTCTGGTATTAAGCTGCCTGGGCGATGTCTATGACGAGGTATTAGATGCTGACTACTTTGCAAGTGTGATTCAGCTCGAACAGTTGTTGGTTGATTGAGTCAGTACTTAGGAAAAGCCACTACGATTAACAAATTAAACGAGCTAAATCTTACGATATTTATATTTCAGATCAAAATAAGAAGCATTACAAAGTATTGCTAACAAGTCATAATTGATCTTAAAATATTTTACATTTCAACTGGTGTTATCCCTATCTATTGCCAACTATTTACCTAAAGAAGGTTTTCATTGAATACTAGTTTGTTGTTCTATTAAATAGCTTGGACAGCTAGTCTTTACAAGAGTCATACAGCCCATTGCGAGCATTTGAGCGTAGCGAGAATGCGTGGCAACCCAGCAAATACAATCACCACGAGCACCGATACAGATGAATCACCGCTGTTAATTGAAATGATGGTTCACAGAGTATTCACTTAATTGTATTTGTCTGCGCACCATTAGGCTGCCACGCCGCTGATACAGCTCGCAGCGGGCTGAAAAGGCGTAGGACTCATGGTTTAGTGTTAGGCTTGTGCTGGCATGGCTGCTGGTTGGCGCCACCAAATTGCGTTACCAATCAGTGCGATTGCGAAGATCATAAGCGCGAGTGAGGGGATATTATTGTGATAGAAAAAATTCACAAATAAAGTGACGATAACGCTAATCGCACCTAAGAAAAAAGTCATCATCGAGACTCGTGACCCCATCGGCACTGAACAAGCTTCGACGGCCAACCGCTGCATTGGTGCCGATAATAGACTGGTACCCAAACCAAAGGCTGAAAGTGGCAAAATGATCGTGAGCAATTGATTAGGTATCAAGAGCGAGAGTATGACTGCAATTGCACTGCTGATCAAACACATCATCAAACTGACTTTGATGATCTGTTCTGCTGTAAAATACCGAATTAAACGATTCGTCAAGCTGGTGCCAATGATAAAACCACTAAAAATTACAATTTGAAATACGCCAAACCATTGCGGACTATGGTGGTAGGTAGTAATTACTAAAAAAGGTCCGGCGACGATCCAAACGATCAAGCCGTTGATCAAGGTTGTTGCACTTAGTGCATTACGGATGAATTCTGGGGTGCGCAGTATAACGAGGTAATCAGCAACCACTTGTTTGATGCAGAATCGGCGTGCGCGCGATGATAGTGTTTCTGGGGTAAAAAAGTATAACCCAACCGCGAGGCTACAACCCCAGAGGCTGAGCAGTAAAAATGTCATGCGCCAATCGCCAAACAACAATATGATACTACCAAGCATTGGACCAAAAGCAGGTGCTAATGTGGTGAAGCCCCACATCCAGGCTGTCATTGCAATTGCGCGTTGTCGATCAAGTAATTCATGTAAGGTGGCGTAACCTGGAATTATGACGCAGCCGGTGCTGGCACCTTGTAGAAAACGAGCGAGTAGTAAAACAGTAAAATTATGCGTAACAACTGCGAGTGCAGTAGAAAAAATAAATAGTGCATTGCCCCAGAGTAAAGTGGTGCGGCGACCAAAATAATCTGATACCGGCCCCATCACTAGAAATAGCGCCGCGAAACCGGATTGCCATGCGGTTAGTGTTAGTTCTGCTGTGCGTGCAGAGATATGAAATTCACTGGTCATCTGTGGTAGTGCTGGCAAGTAGGTATCATTAGAAAAATAAATCGCCATCTCCAGCAATGCCAGCAGCAAACAAAACAGTGTGCGCTTGGTTTCAGTAGTCATAAATATCCTTCTGTAACTAGAGCGTTTGCCCGCCACAGTGTGTAATGCTGTAATGGCTTGTTACAACGGAGTCAAAAACTGATTTGTTATTAGTTTATGATTCTACGCGCTTTGTCAGCATCAGTTACCCTAAATGCAATTATTGTATATATTTTTATCAAGACGGTCAAGTCTAATCTCCACTTGGCCTGGTCTTAATTATAGAGCAAATTCAGCGACTTAGATTTGATCACCTAATCGATTACTTGTAAAATTTGCCGGGTTGCCGAAAACTGTTGACCAAAGCGGGCAAAACCAGCTTCACGCTGTGCTGCTGCATGCTGGTCAAAGTAATTTTGCAATTGCTGACGATTCTCTAGACTATATTTTACCGTCACTCGCTGTTGCACACTTGGCTCTATGTCGAGTGGCTCATGAATCAGTAAATTGGCGTCAATAAAGCCGGGCAACGCCAGCATCTCGCTGATGTGCTGTTTTAGCCAGCTCATGTAAGCAGCGTAAATGGCAGGTTCGATAATCAGGTTAACTTGATAAATAATCATTGCTCCTGCTTACTTGGTCTAACACTCAGGATGGTTTGCTGCTAAACCACCGAGTGAGGTTTCTTTGTATTGGCTCTGCATATCGTGTCCGGTTTGTAGCATGGTGGCAATTACTTTATCGAGTGTAACATGTTGCTGGCCATCACCGAGGAGTGCTAAGCGTGCCGAATTAACCGCTTGCACCGCGCCCATGGCGTTACGCTCGATACAAGGGATTTGGACTAAACCTTTGATTGGATCGCAGGTTAAACCTAAATGATGCTCCATGCCAATCTCGGCTGCGTTTTCGATTTGGTCGATAGTACCGCCCATCACCATGGTGAGTGCTGCCGCAGCCATCGAGCAAGCCACTCCGATCTCACCTTGACAGCCAACTTCAGCGGCTGAGATTGAAGCGCCTTTTTTGTAAAGAATAGCGATAGCAGCAGCTGTCAGTAAAAAGTCAATGATATCTTGTTCGCCGTTGTGCTGATGAAATTGTTGGTGATAGCGTAGCACTGCTGGTAGTACGCCGGCAGCACCGTTGGTGGGTGCTGTCACGATACGACGACCCGCGGCATTTTCTTCATTGACTGCGATTGCGAAGCAATTTAGCCAATTCATAATATCGCACTCTTCACTTTCTGAGTGGATGTCACTTTGCTGTAATTGTTGGTAGATGCTGGCTGCACGCCGTTTAACGTTTAAGCCACCAGGTAAGATACCGGAACTTTGGCAACCATTTTCGATTGATTGCAGCATAATGTTTGCAATATTCAAGATGCCTTGCCTAATTTCATCCTCGGTACGCCAGGTTTTTTCATTTTCGAGCATCAATGCTGGAATGCTGAGTTGCTGTTGTTGGCAGTGTTGGAGTAGTTCAGCTGCGCTGTGAAATGGATACGGGACATCACTAGCGACTTCATCTAAATGGAAGTGCTCATCGGTGACGATAAAACCACCGCCAATCGAGTAGTAAGTCTGTTGCTCGATTTGCTCGTTGTCTTGGTAAGCAGTGATTCGCATACCATTGCTGTGTTTTGCTAAAAAGGTATCGATGTGAAAACTGAGCTGGTTGTCATAATCAAACGCAATCATTTTGTGCTCGCTCAATTTGAGTTGCTGTTGCTGTTGGACTCGCTGCAGGATCGATATCAGTGCATCGGGGTCGACTGTCTCAGGGCTGTGACCTTCAAGTCCGGATAAAATCGCTCGATCGGTGCCATGACCTTTACCGGTTAACGCTAATGAACCAAACAGATCAACGGTGATAGCAGTGACTTTATCGAGTTGCGGTTGCAGCTTATCATTAAATTGTTTTGCTGCGCGCATCGGGCCAACCGTGTGCGAGCTGGATGGCCCAACACCGATTGAAAAAAGTTCAAAAATACTGATGGTCATCAAACGACTCCAAGTTTGCTAACTAGTCGACAAAATAAGCAATCATTCATTGTTTTGCAACATCTACTGATGATTCGAATAAATAATAGACATTAACTGCGCCACATTTGCAGTATTATTGACGCGCTAATGGCAGCCCGCTACATTGTATGGCGTATATTTGATTGCTAATGAGGAAACTTAACAATGAGCACGTTTGCCTACCGATTCAGCCTAACCAGCTTACTTCTCATCACATTGACTGCCCAGGCTGCCGCTGACGAAACAACCAAACTCAGTAGTGACATCGCCCGCTGGAGTTATACCATTGGTGTTGATCTCGGTC
>CAWUKA010000012.1:0-30686 GCA_963922965.1 uncultured Gammaproteobacteria bacterium
CAATCTCTGCAGAACGAGTTACTTGACAAGGCGGCGAGTTCATCAGTTGCCGATACCATTAGCCCTGGCCGTTTTGTGTCATCACGCGACGGTAGTCGCATCTATTATGTCGGTGACATGTCATTGGATCGCGGTCAAATGAATCACGTCTTTATTGCAGAACAGCCAGATGAATTCGGCCCGAATCATGACAACCCATGGGATGTGTTGATGGCTGATAGCGGTCATCAAGAGATTGATGCTGGTGAAAAGTCATTGGTGACTATCAACGGTTACCGCTATGTGGGGGTACCTGGTCAAAACAATTATAGTATTTTGCAGTACGGTAAGTATAAAGTGCGTTTGAAGGATGGTGCTGCCACTGTACATCAAGATTCCGATGCTGTTCCTACTTTGGCGCTGATTACCAATGCTTTTAAGCCAGAATTTGCTGCTGAGCTGCAGTGGCGAATTTCGATCGTGCTTTCTGTTATCTTGTTAGCAGTGCTCGCTATTCCGATGAGCCGGGTGCCACCGCGCCAAGGACGCTATGCTCGTTTTCTACCGTCTATCTTGGTTTACATTATCTATGCTAATTTGTTATTTGTAGCCCGGGCTTGGGTTGAGAAAGGCACGGTTTCACCTTACTTCGGTATGTGGTGGGTCAATATCCTGTTGTTGATTTTTGTATTCTCTGCTTGGTGGCGCTCTAATCGTGCTTTTGGTTAACTGACTTTAGAGGTCTAGAAATGATGAAACGCATTACGCGCTACATCAGTTGGCAAATATGTCAAGCAATCTTGCTGACGTTACTCGCTTTCGCAGGTATCGAGATGTTGATGAAATTTATTGGTGAGTTGCGCCATCTCGGTAGTGGTGATTACAATCTACAAGCAGTGATTCATTTTGTTATTTTAAGTTTTCCACTATCACTTTATAGCTTGTTTCCAATGATTGCCTTACTTGGCGCATTGTTTGGCCTTGGCCTGATGGCATCAAGCAACGAGTTGGTTGTGATTCGTGCTGCTGGTGTATCAATCCGACAAATTGCAATAGCTGTTTTATTCGGTGCAACTATACTGGTTGTAGGAATTACTTATGTTGGTGAAGTGATTGCGCCGCGACTTGCTTATGTTGCAGATACTCAAAAAGCGATTGCCAAAAGCGATGGCCAAGCGCTGCAAACACGTCGCGGTTTGTGGATGAAAGATGATAAGACATTTATTCATGTTGCGTCACTGCCTAACAGTCGCCATTTACAAGGAGTAACGCTCTATCAATTTAACGATAACCAGCAGCTTGAGCGAGTTATATATGCAAAAGATGCGATCCCTGATCAAGATGGTTGGTTGCTTCAGTCTGTGCGCGAGACTAAATTTCTTGATCAGCGTGTCATTGCGCGTGAGTCTGCCGAACAGACAACCCTGCTGCATTTGCAACCCTATGCGATCAATGCCAAGAATGTCTTGCCTGAGGAAATGTCGCTAGTTGATTTATATCAGTCTAGTCAGTTGCGAGCCGCCAACGGTATTGATAATCGTTTTTACCAGTTAGTTTTTTGGCAACGAGTTTGGCAACCGTTTGCTACCTTAATCATGATCTTGCTTGCTATCCCATTTGTATTCGGTCCTTTGCGGCACAAGACGATGGGATCACGCATCGTCTATGGTTTGTTGGCTGGCTTTAGTTTTTATTTACTCAACCAATTCTTTGCTCCCTTGAGCTTATTGCTCAGATTATCACCAATAGTTGCTGTTACACTACCATTGCTGACTTTTTTAGTGCTTGCAAGCTTGCTACTGCGCAAGGTTGGTTGAATATGTCGCCATGATATATATTGTACTATTAGCACCCAAACTGTTTTAAACTCGAGCTGTCAATTTCTCTTGTCTAGACCATTACTGCATCAGGCGCCGAGAAAACTAGCATTATTGAGCCAGATCTATTAGATTTAATTCATAAATATAACTTTGTTGATAACGATTTAGCACTGATTCCCAACATAATTTGGAAGAAAATAAAATCATGATGCGAACTCAGTCAGTAACGCTACTTCCTCTTTGTCTTAGTCTATTTTGTGTCAGTTCAGCGGCAATGGCTGAATCTTTGGCGCAGGCAGTGAATGCTGCATTTGTGAACAACCCAAGCCTGCTGTCAGCTAAACAAGGCGAGTACATTGCGTACGGCACGATGCGTAGTGCTGAGACCGGCTTTTTACCAACCTTATCAGTCAATATTGGTAGTGGTCCTTCTTATACCAAATCAAGTACCACCGGTGAAAATGGTGTGAATTTGATTATGCACGAGAATTCAATGTCCTTATCTCAGAAGATTTTTGCTGGCGGTAAGACGCTAAATTTGATGAAGCAACGTTATTATGAGTGGCAAGCTGAAAGGCAGCGTTATCAAGGCACTCGTAGCGGATTAGCGGCTGATGTGGTGGATGCTTATTTAGATATTTTGCGCTACCAACAACTTGAGAAATTGAGTCGTGAAAATGTTGCTGTTCATGAAAAATTTATGAAGATGTTGCAAAAACGCTATCGCGGTGGTGCTGGCCCTAAGGTAGATGTTGAATTAGCTGCTGGCCGGATGGCGCGAGCTCAAACTCGATACATTAGTGCGGTTAATAATCTACAATCAGCTAAAGTGCGCTATAAAACTCTGACCGGCTTGACGCCACATCTATTACAAGTGCCAGCCAATGTTAGGGAGCGATTGCCAGACTCAAAGCAGCAAGCAATTCGTTTAGCGTTCGTAAATTCAAACGCGAACCGTGCTGCACAGCATGATTTGCAGGCAGCGAAGCACGAGGTCAAAGTTGCGGAAGGTGCGTTTGCACCTGAAGTCTCTTTTGATGTCTCGGCGACTGATAATTGGAATTTGGCAGGGACCGTTGGCCCTAATCGTGCTCGATCGTTTATGTTAAATTTCAGTTACGATGTTTTTAATGGTGGCAAGGATTATATCGCGTACCACCAATCTAAACATACCCGAATGCAAGCTGCTGAGGATTTACGTGAGAGTCAAAATCAAGTATTACAGGACGTGACATTGGCATGGGATGAATTAGAAATGACGCGTAAACACCTCGAGCAGTCACTGAAATATTTTAAGATGTCAAAGTCGGTATTGGATGGTTACAGTGAAGAGTTTAAATTAGGCCGACGCTCATTATTGAACTTGCTAGATGTTGAAGACGAAGCTTATTCTGCCCATGTGAGTTTAATCAATGATATTTATGATAATAAGCAAAATGCTTATACGTTATTATCAACAGTAGGCACAATCGTAGAGACCGTTCTGGATGAGCGAGAAAAATGAACAAGAGTTACAGTTAGAACCAAATTCAAGTAATGACACGGATGTCTTGCTGGAGTGCTTAGAAATACTTTGCCACTTTGAGCACCACCACTTTTCCAAGTCAACTGCACTTGCTAACTTACCACTGGTTAACCACCAGCTTACTCCCAGTCTGTTTAATCAAGCCGCTGAGCGCCTTGGTTTTGAAAGCCATTTGCATGAAAGAGATTTAGACGATATCACTCATGTGCCGTTGCCCGCTATCATGATTTTGAAAGATAATCAAGCCTGCGTGTTGCAGCGAATCTATGTTAGTGGTGAGGTTGAGGTTGTTTATCCTGCCACAGAGTTTACTCCGGTGCGTAAGCGCTTAACTGAGTTGGCTGATGAGTATCAAGGCTATATTATTGCAGTAAATGAAAATACTACCTACGATGATCGGGCGAAGCAATATCACGTCAGTCTAAAACAATCTTGGTTTATATTGACCTTACTACGCTACCGAGGCTCGCTCGGCCAAGTTATTTTAGCCGCGCTATTTATTAATATTTTTGGCACACTGAGTCCACTGTTTGTGATGAATGTATATGATCGGGTAGTGCCCAATGAAGCGATAGAAACCTTGTGGGTGTTAGCGATTGGCATTTCAATGATTTACGCGTTTGATTTTATTCTGCGTGAGTTGCGTGGTTATTTGATCGATAAGGTTGGTAAAAATGCTGATATCAAACTATCAAGCATGATCTTTGAAAAAGTCATGGGTTTAAAGCTAAATGGTAAACCGGAATCAGCAGGTGCGTTTTCAGCAACACTGCGAGATTTTGAAGTGGTACGTGAGATGTTGACATCAAGTACATTGGTGTTATTAATCGATTTACCGTTTGTGTTTTTGTTTATTTGGTTTCTTTTCATCATTGGTGGCGTGATAGCCTACGTCCCATTGATTGCAATGCCAATCGTCATGCTAGGTGCAGTTTTTGCCGAGGCGTCGTTACGCTCTTCAGTTGAAAAATCCCTCATTGGTATGTCACAAAAGCACGCAGTTTTGGTTGAGTCCGTCGCTAACTTAGAAACTATTAAAGCATTGGGAGCTGAAGGATATATGCAGCATCGCTGGGAAAAATATGTCACAGCGACAGCACATCATTCACTGGTTTCACGTTTTTATTCGTCACTTGCTGTTAATTTTACCCTTTATGTGCAGCATATGGTAACTGTTGCTATCGTTGTGGTGGGTGTTTATCAAATCAAGGCAGGCAATTTGAGTATGGGTGGTTTAATTGCTTGTTCGATTTTGAGTGGTCGAGCATTGGCACCACTCGGTCAGATTGCTAACATTATTAGTCGACTGCAGCAGTCGTTTATTTCACTACGTGGCTTAAATCGGTTGATGGCATCACCGCAAGAGCGAGATCACAACCGCATCTATACGCATAACCCTTATCTGGAGGGTGATATTGTTTTTGAGAAAGTTTCTTTTTCATACCCTAATCAGCCAATTGATGCCTTGGAAGAAGTATCGTTTCATATCGAGCCAGGTGAGAGAGTTGGCATCATCGGTCGCAGTGGTTCTGGTAAAACTACACTAGAAAAATTGTGCTTGAACTTTTATAAACCGAAAATGGGGCGAGTCAAGATTGATGGCATTGATATTGGACAAATGGATCCAGCTGTATTGCGGCGTAACTTTGGTTATAACTCAGATAACAGTACACTATTTTTTGGTACTGCGCGGGAAAATATTTTAATGGGTGATCCAACTGCCGATGAGAAAACTTTGCTGTGGGCTGCAGAGATGTCGGGTATCAGTCGTCATATCAAGCATCACCCTATGGGCTTTGATTTGATGGTGGGTGAGTCTGGGGTTGGGTTGTCAAATGGTCAGCGTCAAGCGCTGTGTTTAGCTCGTACCCTAGTTAAGAAACCAAGAATATTATTGCTTGATGAGCCAACCAGTCACATGGATAACACCAGTGAAAGTTATGTGATTAAAAGGCTGTATGATTACATCAAAGGCAAGACACTATTATTGATTACGCATAAAGCTTCCTTGCTAGTGCTAGTGGATCGGCTTATCGTGATTGATGGTGGCCGTGTCGTTGCAGATGGACCTAAAGACCAAGTGCTTGCTGCCTTGGCGGCATCCGGCAAGGAGCGCCAAGCTGATGGCAAATAAAAAAGGCCATAAGCAACATATTTTTTTCGAAGAAGATTTAACCTTTGAAGCCAATAGTCGTGCTGCGATATTGTTAGATAATCCTTACTACACCAGTATAATTTTATATACTATTATCGGGTTATTTGTTGCTTTTTTGACTTGGGCTTACTTCTCTGAGATTGAAGAAGTCACGCATGCTGACGGCGAAGTTATTCCTTCTTCTGAGATGCAAATCATTCAGAACCTCGAAGGTGGTATCGTCAAACAGATTTTGATTGCTGAAGGTGATGTTATCGAACAAGGTCAGTTGTTGTTACGCATTGATGATACCCAGGCAAAATCAGCATTTCAGCGCGATCGCGCGCGGATGTTGACCTTAAGGGCGAGTATTGCTCGATTGCGCGCCCAGCAACAACATGCTGAGGAGATTAGCTTTTCAGATGATCTAAAACAATATCCCGAGATTATCCAGCATGAACGAGGTTTGTTTAGCGCAGCGATGGATGAGCACGATTCGATGTTGAAAACACTGGAGCGTAATGCTGAATTAGCTGAGCGTGAGTATGAAATCACTAAGCCACTAGTTGAAAAAGGCATTATGTCGGCGTTGGAGTTGTTGAAGCTTGAACGCCAGGTCAATGAGATTCAAGGTAAAATCGCAGAGCACAGTGATAAGTTCAGTCGCGAAGTAGCAACTGAGCTAAGTGAGAAAAAAGCTGAATTGCGTTCCGTACAAGAAATTGTCCGTGGCTTAAAAGATCGTATGGTGCGTACTGATGTTATTTCACCGGTGCGTGGCATCGTCCATGATATCCATGTTAATACTGTCGGTGGTGTGATCAAGCCGGGTATGGAGATTTTAGAAATCGTGCCGTTACAAGATACGCTGTTGATCAAAGCTAAGATCAAGCCGGCAGATATTGCATTTATTCATCCCAATCAGCGCGCCATTATTAAATTTTCTGCTTATGATTTTTCAATTTATGGTGGTTTAGCGGCGCTCGTTACTCATATTAGTCCGAATACTTTGATGGATGAGCAGGGCGACAGTTTTTACGAGGTTAAGCTTAGTACTGCAAAAAATTATTTGGGTGCTGAAGCAAATCCAATGCCAATCATTCCGGGTATGACGGTGAGTGTTGATATCATCACTGGACGTAAGACTATCTTATCTTATCTCATGAAACCGATCTTGCGTGCACGTCACCGTGCCTTGCGTGAGCGCTAATTGGCACTTGCTGGGCTAGCGTCCAGCAAGTGCCAACCGGTTATTAAGCTAGCTCGGTGATTCGTGCTTGGATATCATCGCTAGTTTCGCTGACCATGGTAGCGATGCCAATGATTGCGTAATCAATATTTTCGACCCGACCGATTCCTGTAATGACTGGGTGGTGATTCATATCACGATTACTGATTTTGGTTGGATTGATTTCTAACACTTCATCAACTTTATCAACCAATACGCTAATCATATTGCCGTTATGATGTAGGACGACCACACAGTTGCTGATATCAAGCTCAGTAACCGGTTCGGAAAAATAAGCACGCAGGTTGATGGTTGGCATGATTTGATCGCGAAAGGTAATTACACCTTGAATATGACTGGGTTTATTCGGCACATCCTCAATCGCCCGGGTACTGATAATCTCGTAGATATGATTGATGTCAGCTGCGTAGTACTGCTCAGCGACTTTAAAGGTTAAGTACATGTGCTCAATATGTTGAGTTTCGCTCTGGTGGTCGCCTTGATGCATCATCCTGCTCCTCAAGTTAGGCTTTATCTTCATGACAAGCCTCAGTATAGCACTGAACCTTTTCTGGAAGCACGATGATTTTGCTACCGGTAAAGCGATCATGCAGTGCGAGTCGGTCTTTGTCAAAAATCTGCCAAATAATACCAATACCCGCCAATAAGACACACGGAGCACTAAGTAAGAAGCGTTTGCAGGCATTGGTGAATGTGATGCCGCCACCATCAGTGTGTTGTAGGCGCAGGTGCCAAGCCAACATACCAATGGTTTGCCCACCATAGGTCCAAAAGCCAATGTAGTAGCTAGCGATCTGCAACACTAAAAATAGTTGGTAAACATGGGTCTGGGGTGGTATTGCTCGGTGGGTCGTCGCAGCTAGCAGCAACAAGGTGGAGAGCAGCAACAAGCCAGCTACCACTAAGCTATCATAGAGCATTGCAGCTAAGCGTCGTACTAACCTCACTGTTTGCATGGTTGCTTTCCTGTCGCAAATAAATCAGCAATAACGTATGCTCTTGTTTAGCAAATTGCAATAGCTACGATTCGAATCAGTGAATAGGAGATGGTAATGCGTAAACTAACGTCAGTGTTAGGGAATTCACAGCGGCTTGATGGCGGCGCTATGTTTGGCAACGCGCCAAAAGCACTATGGGCGCGCTGGGTTGAGGTCGATGATAATAACCAAATCCCACTCAATTGTCGTGCCTTGCTAGTGCATGATGGCCCACGCCGTATTTTGCTTGAAACCGGTATCGGCAATTTCTTTGCCCCCGAGCTTAAAGCACGCTATGGCGTGATTGAAGATCAGCATGTGCTGTTAGCCGGGCTACAAGCGCTTGGCTTGTCTGATGCGGACATTGATATTGTGATATTTTCCCACTTGCATTTTGATCACGCTGGTGGCGTGTTATCAAGTTGGCAACAGGATACTGCGCCGACTTTGCTATTTCCCAACGCGCAATTTCTAGTTGGCGCTACTGCTTGGCAACGAGCTTGTCAGCCACATCCGCGGGACCGTGCTTCCTTTATCACTGCGCTGAATCAGCTATTAGAGACTTCAGGGCGTTTGCACCTCATCGACGACGTAGGCTCTGAGCTTTTGGGTGAGGGTTATCGCTTTCATTTTAGCGATGGTCATACGCCTGGCTTGATGCTAACAGAAATCACCATGCCAGCTGGTCCGGTGGTGTTTGCTGGCGATTTAATCCCGGGCACAGCCTGGCTGCATGCTCCCATCACCATGGGCTACGATCGGTTTCCGGAATTAGTCGTCGATGAAAAAACAGCTTTATTGCAGGATCTCATCAGCCGTCAGGGACGACTGTTCTACACTCACGATGCCAAGGTTGCTTTGTCTAACGTGCAGCAAGATGCGGAAGGTCGCTTTGTTGCTGCTGAGCGGTATGCTGAGCTGATTGCACTCGCCAACTAATTACACTCGCTTGCAAAGGCCAAACAGATGCTTTAATCTGGCCACTTTCAAAACAATGATAGATCAGCAATGACTAGTGCCAAAGTAGCCCATGACGAACAAGCCCTGATCCGCACCCTGACTCGCTCGAAATACTACCCTTGGTTGGTTTGGGGCTTGGGTGCGTTTTTCTTTTTTGTTGAGTACTTTGCCCGTGTCGCGCCAAACGTAATGGCAGCTGATCTGATGGCTACTTTTCATGTCAATGCCTTGGCCTTGGGCGGTTTATCAGCGAGTTTTTACTGCGCTTACATCGGCATGCAACTACCGGTCGGTTCACTGATGGACCGCTATGGTCCACGCATGCTGCTCACTGTAACAGGCTTGTTGTGCGCACTTGGCTGTTATCTGTTTGCGCATGCGGCGACCGTACATGAGGCCGTGCTTGGACGCTTCTTACTGGGTTTTGGTTCAGCGTTTGCTTTTGTTGGTGCGTTGACCTTGGCCGCGGCTTGGTTTCCAGCGCATAAGATCGGTTTGCTCGCCGGCTTGACCCAGGCGCTTGGTATGCTCGGTGCAGCTGTGGGTGAAGCGCCGATGGCTTATCTGGACACCCATCTGGGTTGGCGCATTACCTCAGTTTTGATTAGTTTTATCTTTGTGGTGATGTCAGTGATGGTGGGTTTACTGGTGCGCGATAAACCTAGGCACCACGCCGGGCCCGCTCAGCAGCAACACTTGTTGGCTGGTTTGAAGATCGTGCTTACTCATCCAGCTAGCTGGATGAATGCGGTGTTTGCCGGTTTATTATACGCGCCAACCGCGGTGCTGGGTGAGCTTTGGGGGGTATCAGCATTGCAAGAGATGCATCAGCTCAGTCGGCCACTGGCCGCTAGCGTGATCGGTTTAATCTTCATCGGCTGGGCTGTCGGTGGGCCACTGATTGGCTGGTTGTCAGATCATCTGCGCCGCCGCCGTGTGGTGATGTTCGGATCAGCACTTGCCAGTTTAATCTTCTTACTGCCACTACTTTATGCGCAGCAATTATCAATCCCGGCACTGGCTTGCTGTAGTTTTTGTTTTGGCATGTGTAATACCGGCGTTGCCATTAGCTATGCGGTGGCGACTGAGTTGCATAGCCGTCAGATTGTGGCGACTTCACTTGCCTTTGCCAACATGGTGTCGATTGCGGTTGGTGCTTGTTTTCACCCACTTGTCGGTTGGTTGCTTGATTATCATGCCGCTGGCACTGATGTAGCAGCAATTAGTTATCATGCTACTGATTTCAGTTGGGCCTTGCTGAGCTTACCTCTGGTACTATTGCTGGCACTAACTTGTAGCTTTTTTGTCCCAGAAACTCGTTGTCAGCCTTGCACGGCAGCAGATTAGTCAATTACTTGTCAAAACTTCTTGAACTCGATACAATTCGCAGCTTGTAAATAAGGGTACTGCGTCATGAGTCAATTAATGGTGGTGGGTAACTGGAAAATGCACGGTACCAGCGCTATGGCAGCGCAACTGGTGCCTGCTATCACTGCAGACGCTAGTTTGCTAACTGCGGTTGACGTCGCTTTGCTGCCACCGTTTGTTTACCTTACGCCAGTGCGCGAGCTGGTCGGAACCGGTATTGTTCGCATCGGCGCGCAAAATCTGAGTCCATACGTGGAAGGTGCTTATACTGGTGAAGTGTCAGCGTCCCAGCTTGCTGATGTTGGTTGTCACCTGGTGTTGGTTGGTCATTCAGAACGGCGGGCTTTATATGCTGAGTCTGACGAGCTGGTTGCGGCGAAATACCAAGCGGCGCAAGACGCCGGCTTAATACCTATCTTGTGTCTGGGTGAGACTCAGGCTGAGCGCGCAGCAGGCCAAACCATGGCAGTGGTGATGCGGCAATTGAATGCTGTACTCGATCTCGCTGGTGTTGCGAGCTTGGCAAATGCAGTGATCGCTTACGAGCCAGTGTGGGCAATCGGTACTGGATTGACAGCGACGCCCGCTGAAGCGCAATCGGTTCATGCCGATGTGCGCGAACTCATCGCCGAGCATGATGCGACTATCGCGCGTCAAGTGCGCTTACTCTATGGCGGTAGTGTTAAGCCAGCTAATGCCGCGGCACTGTTTGCCGAGGCCGATATTGATGGTGGCTTGATCGGTGGTGCTGCGTTAAGTGCCGAGGCGTTTATGGGTATCGTGCAGCATGCTGCAGCGTGCCAACAGCAGGGATAACAAGAGGGAAACTGATGTATCAATTAGTGCTTATCATACACGTCATCATGTGTGTTTGTTTGATCGGGCTCGTGTTAGTACAACACGGTAAAGGTGCTGACATGGGTGCTGCTTTTGGCAGTGGTGCGTCAGCAACAGTCTTTGGTAGTCAAGGCGCCGGTTCGTTTTTATTTAAACTGACTGCTTTTTTTGCCACCATGTTTTTTGTTACCAGTATCTTTTTGGCGCACATGCTGACTCATGACAGTAGGCAGCAACAGCATCCGCTGCTTAACATGGTGCCGACTGCGGCTAAGCAGGTACCGGCTGCACCAACTGCTGCTGATGAAATTGCAGCTCAAACCACAGTGCCAACAGAGAAAAACTAAGTGAATCATTTTGCCGAAGTGGTGGAATTGGTAGACACGCTATCTTGAGGGGGTAGTGACGCAAGTCGTGCCGGTTCGAGTCCGGCCTTCGGCACCAATCTTTTTTGCCAGTCGGCGTTTTGCTGATTGGTTACGATTAAGCGTTGGATCGACAGTTCTAACGCTGGTGTTCAACACAAAGATGCTGATAAAAAGAAGACATTTTTTGACTGTTGGATTGATTTCTAAGGTCGGTTTAGTTTAGCACATAAGTGATTTTTCACTGATACTGTAGCTGCGCCTCATTATTAGCCATGCCCTGTTGAGCGAGAGTCCACTCTTTAAGGAGTCTGTCATGCAAGCTGAAGAAGCTGGTCAAGCTACTGAGTTATTACCTATTCAAGTTGTTGTTGCAGAAGGCCACGATAGTTGGTCACCTCGTCCGACGATCTTGTCCGTAGCGACCATTGACACTAGCAGATTGCCACTAAGTTGTTTTCCCAGACAATTGGTGGACTTGCTAATTGGTAAAATATGTCGTCATCCAATTAATTTTCCGCGATCGAAACCGAGTTGTGTTGAATTCACCCGAGTTACTCCGGCGAACGCTGACCAGTTGCCAGACATTCATTACCATCCTGTTGTTGCTGCGTTTAATAACGATAATCTAGGTAAAGACTTCAAGCTCCAAGTGCTTCAACGGCAGAATCACTGGGCTATCTATGGCACTTGGCACCAAGCTCAAGCTACTTCACAGCTAGAGCCTACCCCAGGGGCAGAGCCAGAGTCCGATTCACAAGAGTTAAAGAGCGTTGAGTTACTCTTTTTTTGCGAGGATGAACAGCTCTATTTAGACGTATTGCCACAAACGCAATCGCAACAAGGTCACGATTATTGCCATTACCAACTGTTGTCACCAACAGGATTGGTTAATCATGCTGCTTCGACAACGAGCATTGCTGAGGCAGTGCAAGGGACAGTAGCAGGTCAGTCAACATTATTTGTCTTTGTTGTCGAGTTGGTAGGACGGCTGTATACCACTTTAACTCATGGTGGAGGTATTACAACAAAAACTCCCTCAACGCATTCGGCTGCTGCTGATATACCGGCAATACAAGCTGGTAGCGCTACTGAAGTTCGGCGTGCCCCAAAAGAATTTATGTCCCAGCAGATCTCGGCTATACATGTTTTCGAAATTTTACGCATGCTGTCTAATCAACTGCCACCACCAGATTTTAATGCCTATGTAGTGGCATTATGGGACCGCCGTTATCGACAGGATAATCGTGAGCCTAGTATCCGAATATCAGGTTTACACTTTGGAATAAAAGACCTAATTAGAGAGGCTGAGTCCTTTTGTCAGCTGTTATCAAATAACCCCTCACTATTTGAAAACCTACTAACACCAGGGGAGCGGACAAGTATTCAGCACGATATTGAAGAATTTCGATCGAGCATTGAGCGCGATATTGTAGAATGTCGATCCTGCTCCCAGCAAGGCTCGATCAGTAATGATGAGGAATCGGTGCGGTTGGAATTACAAGTTATTGCACGGTTTTTCTTGCATACTATGCTCTATAGTCAGCGCCGTATAACCGGTGTTACACCATTGCAGACGCTGCAGCAAATACGCGAAGCTCAAGGTCAGGGTGCAGTGACCCTAGTTCGCGATGGCGATTACTCGATAGTATTAAGTATCAACGACGAAGCAGTATTAACTAGTCTCAACAGGCTTATCTCTGATCAGGCTTTTCAACAACAATTCCGAGGCTTATTCACTACAGATGGTAAATTTGTATCATTAAAACTGGGTGTTGTGACTCGTCTTAAAAGACCAATCGAAAGACAGAACGGACGAGTTGGCACAGTTGCCGTATCAATGGAGCAAAGCGGTTTATTATCAGCAGGCTCTGCACCTGCTGAGCAAGCGCCAGCAGCAGCTTCATCGCCCCCAGGTCCATCGTATGGTGGTGCTTCATGAGGTGATTTATAACTTTATGCGGCTAGCTACTTTTAATAATTCTGTTGCTGTGGTTGCTATGGCTGTCAAATCGATTTTGGGTTAGATTTTACTGCTGATTTTTGCATAATCAGCTATGATTGCGTTTTAAATTTTTGCATGCGATCTAAAGACTTGCTTGTATTCCTTAAGGGTATCTCATCATGATACGTACCGCTATAAAGCAGGCCTCATTCAAGATTAGCACTGCCTGTGCTGCTACCTTGCTTTTACTGTTATTGGTCCATCCAATGGTACTCTTAGTCATAACAGGCGTTCTTTGCGTTGCCATGGCTGGGTTATATGGCATGTATTTATCCTTAGCTCGTGCCGCATTTCTGCTAACCGCTGGTTTGTTGCATCCGGAGCAAAGTTTTGTAACCAAGCTGAGGTGGGTTATTTATTCGATGCTTGAGGCACCAGTCATGCTAGCAATTTTCGCCTTGTCTACTCTTTGTTTGATTATCCCGTTTTATATACTTCCGACGCTACCTTATGGCGCTTTAAGTGCACTAGCTACGACTTATCTAGCTCCAGTTTTATTAGCGATGATCACGGCTGTTTGTCTATATCATTTTTTTACAACCTGGTTTAAAGAAAATCCTTATTTGGTTGTTAGCGCGAAGCCAACAAGGCCAAAACGAGCACTTCAACTACTACGTGAATGCTATGTTCGTTTAATTGATCTTGCTCCGGCTATATTATTTGCCGCTGTTTATTTTAAATTGGTACCAATGCAGTTGCTTGCAGCGGTAACCTTTGGCTTGTTTTTGTTGGCGGAGTTAGTCTTTTCACAATACTGCAGTCAAAGCTTATTTATTTATCTGGACAACACGGCGATCGGTAAATGCATCATGACGCCTTTACGCAGCATTACCAGGCCGAATTTTGTATTATGGATGTTACGGAGGTTACTGCTGAATCCCAAATCGACGATTGATAACTATGCTATTTCACTACTAGCATTTTTGCAGCCTTTTCACTTCATGCGGGTTACTGATATAGCGCGGTTGTTACCTATCATGAGACAGTTAGAGCGGAGCACTAGCCAGGCTGACCTTACTGATATGAAACTCGTTAAGCTCTATTATTTGTATAGAGACGTTGTATCCATGACTTCTGACAGCCAATCTCTTTTCTCATCGTGTGATCTTTCTTGCTACGCTATGTGTCCTGCGCAGCAGTTTGAAGACTATCTTAATTTGGTGAGTGCTTGGCGTTCCCAGTTTGAGAACCCTGATAGCATTGCCATTCAAGCGATGATGTATTGCCTTTCCAACAACGGGTCAGCCGAGACAGCTATAAAATTACTAGCGTTGGTTGAGAGTAACCAGGCGTTATTAGATTATCGTTGCTGGATAGCAAGTCAGCAAGTCACACTAGTTACAGCGGTGTTACTCAAGCATCCGCCTATGGTATTGATAGAATCGTTAAAAAGACGTGGATTATCACTCACGCAAAATGAAGCTAATTTGCTTGGTTGGTATTTTGTCCCTACTCCGATTGCACGCTTGTTTAGCCTGACTCAACCAACTCAGCTTTGCCCGCTGTTTGATTTGAATCGTATTGCTAGTGATAGTACAACAGCTATTCTTAATCGTCTTGGGCAGCCAAGCCAGGATACACCAAAGCATGACTTGCAGAGCTGCTGTGCTGCTTTTATTGCTAAGATAAACGCATCTCCATTACCTAATAAAGTCAACATTGTTTCTCAGCTTAACCAGTTTCTTGGATTGGAATCTGGTGAGCAACAAGCGCAAGCGAAACAGATTGCTGACTTGCTACGAAAGCTGGTCGTTGAGCAGGCGTCTAACCGGCAATTGAGAGATTCAGCTTATCAAGCCTTGCTTGCTGTTGTTGAGTTGTATCCATTGAATGCTGATGAGTCTATTGATAAGCCGCGACAAATTGCTATTTCAACAGGGCATCAATTTGATGTTATTGCATTGTTTAGCTTTCATGTCACTCGCCACATTCGTGATTGCGATGAGCGAGGGCGACGCGTCATTAACCCATCTACCAATGTCCCTATGTCTGAGTTTGATGAAAGGTATGTGCTTGCGACAGCGCGAGAAATTGGTTTGAATCTCGCTGCAGCTCCAGGCATATAAAGTATATAAACTGTACCTGATGTTGAAGGTGGGTTGAAGCGCATTATCGCTAAAGAGAGCGCAACAGTCTTGCGGTTGATTTGTCGAAATAGTTTAGATGGCAAGAATTGAAATGATGGCTCAAGCAAACCTCATCTATGCCCATTGCAAGCGGCGTATTCGCGTGGCAACCCAGCAAATGCAATCACTGCTAGTGCTGATATGAATTAAGCGCCATTGTTCATTGAAATGATAGCTCAAGGGAAAAGATGATATCGTGCCTGTCCGCACATAACTACTAGGCTGCTTCGGGACTGATGTCCCTCGCGGTGGGCTGAAGAGGGAAAGCAGTTCGATCTGATTGGCTCGCTGTCACGCCACTGCCGCGGCTCGCAGTGAGCTAAAAAATGTCAATGTTTGCATAAGCAGTTCATCGAATACCTCAACTCGAGCGAGACTAGCCCAACTTGGCCAAGCTTGATTGTGCGCAAGTACTATACAACCGACATTGTTTGTAACAACCAGCAAAATTGATTAATCGTGGCTCAGGCTTTGCTGTTGTTTGTTGTTGTCATTAATCTCGCTCAAACATTTACTGTGCTCGCTAAAGTCCTTATAATAACTTCCGAATTAACGATTAAAACACTAAAAGTGGCAAATGATTGTCCACGAGAGAATATTACATGCTAGAAAATTATTTTTCATTACTTGTTTTTATTGCTGTTGGCTTGCTTATGGGTGTAGTGCCTATTTTAGCTGGTAAGCTGCTTGGCCCGAGCAATCCTGATCCAGAAAAGCTGTCGGCCTATGAGTGTGGTTTCAACCCGTTCGAAGATTCCCGTATTCCATTCGATGTACGCTATTATTTAGTGGCGATTTTGTTTATCATTTTTGACCTTGAAACAGCATTTTTATTTCCTTGGGCTGTTGTGACTAAAAAGTTAGGTTGGTCTGGCTTAATTGCGATGGGCCTCTTTATATCATTGCTACTGATTGGTTTTATTTACGAATGGAAGAAGGGCGCGCTTGAATGGGAGTAACCAAACTGTCTGAAGACTTCAACAAAAATGGTTTTTTTACCACCAGCGTGGCTAAAGTCGCTGAGTGGGCACGCTCTGGCTCGCTATGGCCAATGAGTTTTGGTTTGGCTTGCTGTGCGGTAGAAATGATGCATACCGCTGCGGCCCGCTACGACGTTGATCGGTTTGGCATTATCTTTCGCCCGAGTCCACGTCAATCCGATTTGATGATTGTTGCTGGTACCCTTTGTAACAAGATGGCACCCGCACTGCGTAAAGTCTATGACCAAATGCCAGAGCCGCGTTACGTCATTTCGATGGGGTCGTGCGCCAATGGTGGTGGTTATTATCATTATTCATACTCGGTGGTGCGTGGTTGCGATCGGATTGTGCCGGTCGACGTTTATGTGCCCGGTTGCCCACCGACCGCAGAAGCCCTGTTGTACGGGATTATCCAGCTCCAGAATAAAATCAAACACGTCAACGTGCTTGAGCGCTAGGGAGCTAATATGACAGATTTAGATTACCTAGCAGCACAACTGCAAAGTCGCTTTGCTGACAAAATTATTGCTCAGAAGCAACAGTGTGGTGATTTGACGATCGAGGTTTCACGCCACGACTTGCTCGAGCTTTGTTTGCTGCTGCGTGACGAACCTGACTTTCAGTTTGAGCAATTGATCGATGTTTGTGGCATCGACTATTTAGACCACGGCCGCAGTGAGTGGGAAACTTTGTCCGTTACCACAACCGGTTTTAGTCGCGGGGTTAATCGTTCGTTACCAGAGACAGCGTTGACCACTGAGCCACGTCAAGATGATAGTAAGCGCTTTGCTGCTATTTATCATCTGCTCTCAGTGACGCACAATCGACGCTTGCGGATACGGGTGTTTGCCGAATCACTACCACCAACATTGCCGTCTATCACTGCTATTTGGCCAGCAGCAAATTGGTTCGAGCGTGAAGCTTATGACTTGTTTGGTATTTTATTTTCCGGCCATACTGACTTACGTCGCATCATGACCGATTATGGTTTTGTCGGTCATCCATTTCGAAAAGACTTTCCGTTAAGTGGTTACGTTGAAGTGCGTTATGACGCAAAACAGCAACGCGTGGTATACGAGCCAGTCGATATTGAACCTCGCGTGTTAGTGCCAAAAGTGGTGCGTGATGACAATCGCTATGCTGAGCAGCAGCAAGCACCGGAGCAGGAGTTGGAGCATGGCTGAAATTCGCAATTACACGCTAAACTTTGGTCCTCAGCATCCGGCTGCGCACGGCGTGTTGCGCCTGATTTTGGAGATGGATGGTGAAGTCGTGCGGCGTGCTGATCCACACGTTGGCTTGTTGCACCGGGCGACTGAAAAACTCGCCGAGACTAAACCCTACAACCAAAGTATCGGTTACATGGATCGACTCGACTATGTGTCGATGATGTGTAACGAACATGCCTATGTTATGGCGATCGAAAAACTACTCGGCATTGAAGTGCCAATCCGCGCACAATATATTCGTGTCATGTTTGACGAAATCACTCGGATTTTGAATCATTTGCTATGGCTGGGTGCGCACGCAATTGACTTGGGTGCGATGACGGTATTTTTATATGCTTTTCGTGAGCGAGAAGACTTGCTAGATTGTTACGAAGCTGTGTCTGGTGCCCGCATGCATGCTACATATTACCGGCCTGGTGGAGTGCATCGTGACTTGCCCAACAAGATGCCACAGTATGTGATGAATAGTGGCCGCTCTGATAAAGATGTTAAACAGTTGAATGAACATCGTGGTGGCAGTCTACTTGATTTTATTGATGCTTTTGTCGAACGTTTTCCGCGTTGTATTGATGAATACGAAACCTTGTTGACCGATAACCGAGTTTGGAAGCAACGCACCGTCGGCATTGGTGTGATTAGTCCAGAGCGTGCGTTGGCGCTTGGTTTTAGCGGCCCGATGTTGCGTGGCTCCGGCATTGCTTGGGACTTGCGTAAGAAACAACCGTATGAAGTGTATGACAAAATCCATTTTGATATCCCAGTCGGCACTGCTGGTGACTGTTATGATCGCTACCTCGTGCGGATTGAAGAGATGCGGCAATCAACCCGTATCATTCGTCAGTGTATTGATTGGTTGCGCAATCATCCGGGTCGAGTACGAGTTGATGATCATAAGGTTTCGCCACCGACCCGAGTCGAGATGAAGCAAGACATGGAATCACAAATTCATCATTTCAAACTTTTCACTGAAGGCTATGCTTTGCCGGTTGGTGAAGTCTACAGTGCAGTTGAGCATCCCAAGGGTGAGTTTGGTATTTATCTGGTGAGTGATGGCGCAAACAAGCCTTATCGCTTAAAAATTCGTGCAGCTGGTTTTCCGCATTTGGCAAGCTTGGATGAAATGTCGCGTGGTCACATGCTGTCGGATGTGGTTGCTATCTTGTCGAGTCAGGATATCGTATTTGGGGAGATTGATCGCTAATGTCGACATCGGTTACCGAACAGCTGACTACAGAAGTGCGTGCGCAGATCGATCACTGGGTAGCTAAGTTCCCGGCAGGCCGCGCCCAATCGGCAATTTTATCTGCCCTGACCATTGCTCAGCATCATCATCAAGGTTGGCTCAGTGAAGATTTGATTCGCGCAGTTGCCGACTATCTTCAGATTCCAGAAGTAAAAGCTTTCGAGGTTGCAACTTTTTATAGCATGTTTGAGCTTAAGCCAGTCGGCCGTCACAAATTAGAAGTTTGTAACAAAATTTCCTGTATGTTGTGCGGCGCCGGTGACATCGTGAAACATCTCAAGCAGCGTTTGGGCATTGAGGTCGGCGAGACTACTGCTGATGGCCGTTTTACCCTAAAAGAAGTTGAGTGTTTGGGTGCTTGCGCTGGTGCGCCGATGATGATGGTCGATGAAAAGTATCATGAGAATCTCACACCAGAGTCAGTCGATAAACTGCTGGACGAATTGGAGTAGCGTATGGCGAATGACGTTTGTTACCGAACATTAGCGAAAGATAATCCTGCGAGTCTGGCGACTTACCGTAGTATTGGCGGTTATTCAGTGTGGGAGAAGATTTTAAAACAGCAAACCCCAGCAGCCGAATTGCTCGAAGAAATTAAATTTTCTTGTCTACGAGGCCGTGGTGGTGCTGGTTTTCCAACAGGGATGAAATGGGGGTTTATTAATCGTGATAAACCTGGGCAAAAATATATTATTTGCAACTCTGATGAGAGCGAGCCAGGTACCTGTAAAGATCGCGATATTTTGCGTTATAACCCACATCAATTGATCGAAGGTATGGCGATTGCTGGTTACATCATGAATGCAACGGTAGGCTATAACTACTTGCGTGGCGAATATATCGAGCCGTTCGAAGCTTGCGAAAAAGCACTGGCTGAAGCATACGAGGCTGGCTTGCTGGGTAAAGATATTCAAGGCTCAGGCGTTGATTTTGACTTGCACAATACTTTGGGAGCAGGGGCTTATATTTGCGGTGAAGAAACTGCACTGATGAATTCGCTCGAGGGTAAAAGAGGTTTGCCGCGTTACAAGCCACCGTTTCCAGCCGGTCATGGCTTGTACGGTCAACCGACTACAATCAATAACACTGAGACCCTAGCTTCAATTCCACCAATCTTACAACACGGTGGCCAGTGGTTTTTAGATTTAGGTCTACCAAATAACGGCGGCACTAAAATTTTCAGTGTTTCTGGACATGTTAATAAGCCAGGTAACTACGAAATACCGCTAGGTACACCGTTTGCCGAATTACTTGAGCAGGCCGGCGGTATTCGCGACGGTCGCCGCATAAAGGCTGTGATTCCAGGTGGGACTTCGATGCCAGTGATCCCGGGCGACATTATGATGCAAACCACCATGGATTACGACGGTATTCAAAAAGCAGGTTCGATGTTGGGTTCGGGTGCGGTTATCGTGATGGATGAAACCACGTGCATGACCAGAGCTTTGGAATGTATCTCTTGGTTTTATGCTGAAGAATCTTGCGGTCAATGCACGCCGTGTCGTGAAGGTACCGGTTGGATGGCGCGTTTGCTGACTCGGCTCGAGCATGGACAAGGTCAGCAAGGTGATCTTGACAATCTTAAGCGTGTCGCTGATGGCATTGAAGGTCGGACTATTTGCGCACTGGGTGAAGCCGCTGCTTGGCCAGTGCAAAGTTTTTTACGTCATTATTGGCATGAATTTGAATACCATGTCACACACAAGAAATGTTTAGTGAGTGTTAACTGATGATTAAATTAGAAATTGATGGCAAGCCATGCAGCGCTGAAGCAGGTGAAATGCTGATCCAGGTTGCTGATCGCGAGGGTATTTACATTCCGCGCTTTTGCTATCATAAGAAATTATCAGTTGCAGCTAACTGTCGGATGTGTTTGGTTGAGATGGAAGGCGGTCGTAAGCCAATGCCTGCCTGTGCTACACCCGTTGCTGACGGTATGAAATTTTTGACGAAATCAGAAGAAGCATTACGCTCGCAGCGCTACGTTATGGAATTTTTACTGATTAATCATCCGCTCGATTGCCCGATCTGCGATCAGGGTGGTGAGTGTGAATTACAAGACGTGGCGATGGGTTATGGTAAAGATAGTTCACGTTTTACTGAAGGTAAACGTGCAGTTGCCGATGATAATTTAGGTAGTCTGATTGCAACTCATATGACACGCTGTATTCACTGCACGCGCTGTATTCGGTTTGGTGAAGAAATTGCTGGTGTGCCAGAGCTTGGTATGACTGGTCGTGGTGAAGAATCTCGCGTTGGTACTTATATCGAAAAGAGTTTGATCTCCGAAGTGTCGGGTAATGTCATTGACCTTTGCCCAGTTGGTGCTCTCACTTCTAAGCCTTATCGCTACACCGCACGGTCTTGGGAGCTTGAAGAACAACCAGCCTTATCGCCACACGATTGTTTAGGGACAAATTTAAATGTCCATACCCGGCGTGGTGAAGTAATGCGGGTGGTGCCGCGTGAAAATGAACAAATTAACGAAACATGGATTTCAGATCGGGATCGATTTAGTTATCTTGGTTTGCAAGAGCAACACCGTTTGTTATCGCCCTGTGTTAAAGAAAATGGCCAGTGGCGTGAAGTCGATTGGCAAACAGCATTTACTCATATCGCTGATCGTTTAGCACCGATTTTGAAACACGGCGGTGCTGAACAATTAGCAGGCTTGATCTCACCCTCTGCCACTCTCGAGGAGCAATATTTGTTGCAACGCTTGTTGCGCAGCATGGGCTGTCACAACATCGATCATCGTTTGCATCAAACTGATTTTAGTGATCAGGCTACAATGCCAGCGTTCCCCGGCTTATCTGAGCCATTGGCTGAGATTGAGCATGCGCCGGCTATTTTATTGGTTGGTAGTGATGTTCAGCGTGAACAACCATTGTTCGGTTTGCGCTTGCGTAAAGCAGCAGCGCGCGGTGCACAAATTGTTGCGGTTAACCCAATTGACTTTAACTTTAATTTTACTTTAGCTGACAAATTCATCGTTGCACCGACTCAACTTGATATTCAGCTTGCAGAAATTGCAAAAGCACTGCTTGACCGTTCAGAGGTTGTTGCGCCGGCAGGTGCAGAGCAACTGCTCGCCAATGTAGTGCCGAGTCCACAAGCGAAAACCACTGCTGAACTATTTTTAACAACGCAACGTGGTGCCGTCATTATCGGTGAACTTGCGCAAAACTGTTTTAAAGCAGCCCGGACCAAGGCACTTGCGCAACTAATTAGTCAACTCGCAGATATGAGTTTTGGTATGTTGACCGCAGGTAGCAATAGTGCTGGCGCTTGGTTGAGTGGTTGTGTGCCACATCGTGGCCCAGCGGCTGCGCCGTTAATAGAGATTGGACTAGATACAGTCGCGCAACTGCGAGCGCTTTGTAAGGCTTACTTTCTTTATGGATTTGAACCCGATTTAGATCTCGCGACACCGTCACTTGCTAGCCAAGCATTTGCCAAAGCCGAGTTGGTGGTTGCATTTAGCGCATTTAACAGCCCTTCATTGGCAGCCTGTGCTGATGTCATTTTGCCAATCGCTCCATTCACTGAGACCTCAGGAACCTTCGTCAACGTTGAGGGTCAATGGCAAAGTTTTACTGCAGTTGCTAAGCCGCGAGGTATGGCCCGACCAGGTTGGAAAGTGTTGCGCGTGCTCGCTAATACTTTTCATTTGCCTGATTTTGATTATCAGTCATCGGCAGACGTGCGTGATGAATTGAAGATGCAAGTTGTAGCCATGCATGGCTTAGAGCCAGCTTGGGTTTGTCCAACGCAACTCAATGGGCACCCGCGAGGCTTGGTGCGAGTTGCCGATTGGCCAATATACCGCACTGATATGTTAGTACGTCGAGCACAAGCCTTACAGCAAAGTGGCGTGGTTGAGCCACTTGCGGTGCGTATCAACGCGACGTTAGCCGCTGAGTTACAAGTGAGTGATGGTCAGCTAGTGCAGGTCGAGCAAACCAATGGCTCTATTGAGCTACCAGTTGCAATTGATAACCGAGTCCCAGCTGGTGCTGTTTGGTTGTCGGCAGGTTATTCTGAAACCCACCAACTCAATGATTTGTTTGGCCCGATTGAAATTACTGCTGTCGATACCGACTCAGTAGATACCAGCGAGGCCAGATAGTACATGATCGATTCTATCGTCAGTTTGGTTTGGATATTGGTTAAAATCGTTTGTATTTTATTGCCACTGCTAGCTGCGGTTGCCTATAGCACCCTTGCTGAGCGCAAGATTATCAGCTTTATCCAGTGCCGAATTGGTCCTAACCGTGTCGGTTTTCGCGGTTTAGCGCAACCGATTGCTGATGCAGTCAAGTTGCTAACCAAAGAAATTATTGTGCCATCACGCTCTAACCCTTACTTATTTATTCTTGCGCCAATGTTTGCGATGGCGCCAGCGATGGCAGTGTGGGGTGCTATACCGTTTAATGAAGATTGGGTGCTAGCTAATATCGATGCTGGCATATTATATGTTTTAGCGATGACCTCTGTTGCCGTTTATGGTGTCCTGATCGCAGGTTGGGCATCAAATTCAAAATATGCCTTTTTAGGTTCACTGCGTATTGCAGCGCAAATTGTCTCGTATGAAATTGCCATGGGCTTTGCTTTAGTTGGTGTTTTGATGGCGGCTGGTAGTATGAATTTACAACGCATTGTCTTGGCGCAACAAGGTGGTATTTGGCATTGGTACTGGCTACCCTTGCTACCACTGTTTGTCGTCTATTGGATTTCTGGTGTGGCAGAAACCAATCGTGCACCGTTCGATGTCGCTGAGGGTGAGTCTGAGATTGTTGCTGGCTTCCATGTTGAATATGCTGGTATGACCTTTGCGGTATTCTTCTTGGCGGAATATGCCAACATGATTTTAATTTCAATGCTGGCCGCGTTACTTTTCATGGGTGGCTGGTTGTCACCATTTGAAGGGATACCTCTATTAGCGCCAGTATTTGCTTGGGTACCAGGATTTATCTGGTTGTTTGCTAAGGCCACCTTCTTTTTGGTGTTGTATTTTTGGATGCGAGCAACGTTTCCGCGCTATCGCTATGATCAGATTATGCGTCTCGGCTGGAAGGTTTTTATTCCGGTGACGTTGGTTTGGATCGTGGTTGAAGCGTTGGCTATTCAGGCACAGCTCAGTCCCTGGTTTTCATAGTGAGAGGGTGGTTAAGAAGTCATGATTAATCGAGTAATCCAGTTTATCAAAAGCTTTTCTCTTTGGGAGCTTTTGGTTGGTCTGCGTTTAACAGGGCGCTATTTGTTTGCACGTAAAATCACAATTTTTTTCCCAGAAGAGCAAACACCAGTGTCAGCGCGTTTCCGGGGTTTGCATGCGCTACGACGTTATCCAAACGGTGAAGAACGCTGCATCGCTTGTAAATTGTGTGAGGCGGTTTGTCCTGCCCTTGCTATCACCATAGAATCAGAGCCTCGCGATGATGGCTCACGGCGGACAAAGCGCTACGATATTGATTTATTCAAATGTATCTACTGTGGTTTTTGTGAAGAATCCTGTCCGGTTGATTCAATCGTTGAAACTGGCTTGTCACATTATGTGTTTACCGAGCGTGGTGAAAATATTATGACAAAACAGAAATTACTTGCGATTGGTGATCAATACGAGAGCCAAATAGCAGTTGATAAACAGGCAGATGCCGAATATCGCTGAGTTCAATAGTAGGATTGACGATGGCAATGACACAAATTATTTTTTACAGCTTTGCAGCAATTTTATTGTTTTCCGCAACAATGGTTGTATCCGCGCGTAACCCGGTGCGGGCAGCTCTATTTTTGGTGCTTGCCTTTATCGCCAGTGCAGGGTTGTGGTTGCAGTTGCAGGCTGAATTTTTAGGCTTAGTCTTGGTCCTCGTTTATGTCGGTGCAGTTATGACGTTGTTTTTGTTTGTAGTGATGATGCTAAACATTAACGCCTCCGAGCAACAGCAACGGTTTGTTTTTTATCTACCACTGGTGGCATTGATCGTTGCTTTGGTGGTGATGCTGATGTTTAAGGTTATCGGTCCGACAAGTTTTCCTACTAGTGAATTTTTCGCGCCTGGTATGCGGGCGAGTGATTATAGTAACGTTGAGGCGATCGGCGCTGTGCTCTATACCGATTACTTATATCCGTTTGAGATTGCCGGGGTAATCTTGTTAGCAGCGATTGTGGCAGCAATCAGCTTATCTTTTCGTGGACGCCGACGTGATAAAACAGAACAGGTTGCTGAGCAAGTGCGGGTCAAGAAGGCTGATCGGTTGCGTATTATCAAATAATAAAAGGAAGCATTATGGTGTCATTGGCAAATTATCTTATGCTTAGTGCAGTTTTGTTCGGCATCAGCGTAGCTGGCATTGTCATCAATCGGCGCAATATTGTCATTATATTGATGTGTATTGAGTTGCTGCTGCTAGCAGTGAATACCAATTTTGTTGCCTTTGCTAGTTTTTGGGATGACATTCAAGGCCAGATTTTTGTCTTGTTTGTATTGACAGTCGCGGCTGCAGAAGCGGCTATTGGTCTTGCGATTTTAGTAGTCATTTTCCGCCAACATCATTCTATTGCTATTGACGAATTAAGTCAGTTAAAGGGTTAGCCTGTGGAACAGACATTACAGATGATGAGTCTTGGTTTGGTGTTAGCGCCACTGTTAGCGAGTGTGGTGGCTGGTTTCGCAGGTGATTGGATCGGACGACGCGGTGCGCACTCGGTCACAATTTTTTGTGTGGCTATTTCATTTTGCTTGTCAATCTATTTTGTCAATCATTTTGTGTTGGCAGCTGCGGCGCCGATTAATTTTACGGTTTACCATTGGTTGGTAATACAATCGTTGCAGCTGAATGTTGGATTTTTATTAGATGCTTTGAGCTCGATGATGGCAGTGGTAGTGTGCTTTGTCTCATTGCTAGTGCATATTTACAGCATAGGCTATATGCATGATGATCCGGCTTATCAACGCTTTTTTAGCTATATTTCGTTGTTTACCTTCATGATGCTAATGTTAGTGTTTGCCAATAACTTTATGCAACTCTTCTTCGGTTGGGAAGGTGTTGGTCTCGTTTCATACCTGCTGATTGGTTTTTATTACCAGCGTGACTCAGCAACACTCGGTAGCTTTAAGGCTTTTATGGTGAATCGTATCGGTGATTTTGGCTTTTTACTCGGTATTGCAGCAGTGCTAGCAAGTTTTTCTAGTTTGGACTATGCCGCTGTGTTCGCAAAAGCGGCTAGCTTACAACAACAAACAGTCACTATTTGGTACGGTCATGAGTGGTCATTGATGACAGTGATCTGCCTACTGTTGTTTATCGGCGCAATGGGTAAATCAGCTCAGGTCCCACTTCATGTCTGGTTGCCAGAGTCCATGGAAGGCCCAACGCCGATTTCGGCTCTGATTCACGCCGCCACCATGGTGACCGCTGGTATCTATATGGTATCCCGGTTATCACCACTCTATGAACTATCAAATACCGCACTTAATGTTATCATGATTATCGGCGCCACTGGGGCTTTGTTTTTAGGTCTACTCGGTATTGTGCAAAATGATGTAAAACGAGTGGTTGCTTACTCCACGTTATCGCAATTGGGTTACATGGTTTGCGGTCTGGGGGCCTCTGCCTATGCGGTCAGTATGTTTCATTTGATTACGCATGCGTGCTTTAAGGCGTTACTCTTTTTAGGTGCCGGTTCGGTGATTATTGCAATGCATCACGATCAAGATATTCGTCATATGGGTGGTCTGCGTCGATACATGCCAGTCACCTACTGGACCGTGCTGATAGGTTCGTTAGCACTGGCTGGTTTACCACCTTTTTCCGGTTTCTTTTCTAAAGATTTACTAATTGTTGCTGTCAGCGCGAGTGGTTTACCGGCGACTGGTTATGCCACTGCCTGTCTTACTCTTGGTGTGTTTGTCACCGCGCTTTATACTTTTCGCGCTTTTTTCTTAACCTTTCATACAACGCCGCGGATGGATGAGACAACTCGCTCACATTTGCACGAATCACCTGCCGTGGTCTGGTTACCACTGGTGATCTTAGCCATTCCTTCTGCCTTGCTCGGTATCGTCATGGTGAGTCCAGTTTTGTTTGCGTCGCAAACGTTATTCGTAAACACCATTCATGTTGCTGCGCATCACTCCGCAATGGCTGAACTTGCCACTGAATACCACGGTGCCTTTAAATTAATGTTACATGCTTTTGTAACTGTGCCTTTTTGGCTGGCATTAGCAGGCATCTTGGTTGCTTGGCTCTGCTATGAAAAATACCCGGCTAGCCCAGCCTGGCTCATAAAACGGTTTAATTGGGTTTATCGCTTGTTACTTGCAAAATATGGATTTGACCAATTTAATCAGACCTTTGTTGTTGGATCGACCCGCACCCTTGGCCGCTTTCTCTATCAAGTGACTGATGTTAGTCTAATCGACGGTTTTGTTAATGGTGTGGCCGCCGTCACTGGCCTTGTTTCAAGTGTAGTGCGCCGAATTCAAACTGGTTTTATTTACCACTATACGCTGGCTATGCTACTTGGCTTAGCTGGCTTCCTAATTTGGTTACTTTGGGGGTAATAGAAAACGCATGCTCACGAGTCTACCACTGCTGAGTTCATTGATTGGCACGCCTTGTCTGGGCGCATTATTGATTTTGCTCACCTGTTGCAACAATACTGCACGAGCTAAAACGATAGCGGTGAGTACCATGTTGGTCAGCCTGTTGTTGGCACTGTTGCTTTCGCTTGGATTTGATAGTAGTCAAGTCGGTATGCAGTTTGTTGAGTCATATGATTGGATTAAGCCACTTAATATACGATATAGCTTAGGCGTGGATGGCTTGGCGCTAGTCTTGATCGTGCTAAGTAATTTTACTTCGTTTGTGGTGGTCTTGGCTGGCTGTAATTCAATTCAAGCCAAAGTTAAGTCTTATATGGTTTCTTTCTTATTAATGCAGTCGATCATGGTCGGGGTGTTTGCCGCGACTGATGCAATACTGTATTTTATTTTCTGGGAAATGACTTTGATCCCAATTTATCTGGCTATTGGTATCTGGGGAAGTGACGGTCGTCTCTACGCTTCAATGAAATTTTTTCTTTATACTTTTGCAGGCTCAGCGATGATGCTGATTGGCTTGCTGTTTTTAGGTTTGCAGGCACAGGGTTTTCACATCGCTGATTTTTACCAGCTACCGTTATCAGCAAATGCACAGACTTATCTTTTTCTGGCATTCTTTCTTGGGTTCGCGGTGAAGATACCGATGTGGCCTGTGCATACTTGGCTACCTGACGCGCACACTGAAGCGCCTGCTGGAGGTTCAGTGATTTTGGCGGCGTTGATGCTGAAGATGGGTGCTTATGGTTTCTTGCGTTTTAGTTTGCCGATTTTGCCAGATGCATCTCGTGCCCTCGCTGGGGTTATGGTTACCCTATCACTAATCGCAGTGATTTATATTGGCTTGGTTGCTATTATCCAAAAAGACATGAAACGTTTAATTGCGTATTCATCTATTTCGCATATGGGGTTTGTCACTTTAGGTTGCTTTGTGATCTACCTTATCGATAAGCAAAGCGGTAATGTCGCCGGTAGCTACCTTGCTTTAGAAGGTGCAATCGTACAGATGATTTCGCATGGTTTTAGTTCAGGTGCACTGTTTGTTGCTATCGGTATGCTTTATGATCGGATGCACACACGTAATATCAATGATTTTGGTGGTGTGGCTTATCGCATGCCAGTTTTTGCTGCATTGTTTATGCTGTTTGCCATGACTAATGCTGGCTTACCAGGTACTTCTGGTTTTGTTGGTGAGTTTATGGTTATCCTCGGCAGTTACCAAGCTTCATTTTGGATCGCATTTGCAGCTGCAATGACGCTGTTGCTTGCTGCTGCTTATACATTGTGGATGTACCGTAATGTTTTTTTTGGAGAGATTGTGCATGACCAAGTTGCGAGCTTACTCGATGTGAACTTGATCGAGACCACTTGTCTTGTACTGTTGGCGCTTGCGATTTTAGTGCTTGGTGTGTATCCGAAGCCGATGATTGATTTGTTGCATGGCTCTGTTGGTGATATTGTCCAACATGCATTGACAACCAAGCTGATAGCCTAATTTTAGAAGGTATTTTGTTGATGGATGAAATGAACATTTATCTTGCGCTACCGGAGTTAATTCTACTTTGCTTAGCATCGCTTACCTTGTTGCTTGATGTTTACCTAGGCCATAGGTGCAAAGGTATGGCGCATGCACTGGCCTGCTTAGCGATTCTGGTTACCGGGATTAGTCTGCTTTATGTGCCACTAGATGATGCCAAGATTGCATTTAATGGTTTGTTTCAGCTTGATCAGTTAGCACGACTCATGAAATTGTTTATTTGCGGCACTGGGTTTCTTGTTTGCTACTATGCTCGTGATTATCTATATCAGCGTAATATCGCAAGTGGTGAGTTTTATAGTCTGAGTTTGTTTTCCATGCTGGGTATGATGGTTTTAGTATCAGCTGCTGACTTGCTGCCATTTTATTTAGGTCTTGAGCTGATGTCGTTGCCACTCTATGCAATCGTCGCTATGCAGCGTGATAACAAATTGGCAGCTGAAGCGGCGATGAAGTATTTTATCACTGGTGCCTTAGCTTCAGGCATGTTGCTCTACGGTATTTCAGTGATCTATGGTTCAACCCAGAGTTTGCATATGGAGTCTATTGCTCGGGCGGTGGCTAGTGTTGATGGTGAAACTCGTATCGTATTTTTGTTTGCGATGCTATTCATGCTGGCTGGTGTGGTCTTCAAGTTGGGGGCGGTGCCATTCCATATGTGGATGCCCGATGTTTATCAAGGCGCACCAACAGCAGCAACCGCTTTGTTGGCAAGCACGGCAAAAATTGCTGCAGTTGGTATGTTGTTTCGGTTGTTAGTGTTTACTTTGCCAGCCCTGATGCTGCATTGGCAGCAGTTATTGATTAGCTTAGCAGTATTATCAATAGCGCTTGGTAATCTTGTTGCCATCAGTCAAGTTAATTTTAAAAGAATGTTAGCTTATTCAGCCATCGCTCATACTGGCTACACTTTGCTTGGCGTCTTGACCCACTCACCAGCCGGCTACGCTGCGTCGCTATTTTACATTTTATCTTATAGCATCGTGACTGTGACCACTTTTGGTTTGCTACTGTTGCTCAGTCGCCAAGACCTTGAATTTGAAAACATCGATGATTTTAAAGGTTTGGGGCAGCGCCACCCATACTTGGCAGCGATGATGATGGTATTAATGTTTTCTATGGCTGGTGTACCACCAACCGTAGGCTTTGTCGCTAAATTGGCTGTATTGCAAACAGTGGTTGCGCTTGGCGATTATCCTTTGGCGGTGTTGGTAATGCTGTTTTCAGTCGTGGGTGCTTACTATTACTTGCGAATCATCAAAACCATGTATTTTGATGAGGCTGATACCGATGCAGCTATCGTGGCGTTACCGGCTGATACCAGGCTACTATTTTGTACCAACAGCCTCGGGATAATTCTGCTTGGCTTATTTCCCGGCTGCTTGCTGCAGTACTGTGTCCAAGCGTTTTTATAGGCCATCGAGCTGATCCACTAACCGTGTTGTAGACGTGACATGTTGTGATTCAGCATTGCTCCTGATTTTGTGTACTTGAACTGAATGTCCGCTACCTTGCTGGGGTTATTCCTGGGTTGACTTTTATTGGTGACAGTTATGTAATACAAAATATTTTTTGCTTTAATTTTCATGCTTTTCAGATTTAGAGAGTAAAGTTGTTCGGTGTAGAGTGGTGCTTTTGTGGTTGTGCTACTTCAAACTAGATTTGGTGCTCATATTTCAACAGTGTAGTAAGCATTAATTAAGTTGTTATTTTATTAGATGTAACAATACTCGTTTTGCACTCTCACAT
>CAWUKA010000013.1:0-29979 GCA_963922965.1 uncultured Gammaproteobacteria bacterium
TATCGAATTTACTTCGACAGCTAAAGTATGACAGGCAAAAATATTGCCGTACCAAACTACTCGAGTGTATCAGAATAGTCCTATGAACTAGTTGTTTCACAGCCTGCAGACTCCCAATTAAATACAAAACACAAACAAACATCCGCTGAAAATAACATCAATTTGGCAGGAATATATTCAAATCACATGTATAATACAACATTTATTCAAATAGACAATACGTAGTTTCACGCAAATGTTAACAAAAACGTTCTTATGAGCTATTTTTGAACATAATATTACTTGTTTATTAAAAACTGGCAGTCAATAAATGAGGTTTTGAGAAAACGGCAAAAAAAGGGGCCAAAATTATCTTTGACCCTTTCAGCAAGATGATAAAATATTAGCCAGATTATGCTTTCTTAAGGCTTTTTTTAGCAGTGGATTTACGGCGTGTTACTTTGGGCTTTTTAGCCACTGTTTTTTTCACAGCTGCAACTTTACGTGTAGCTGGTTTACGAGCCTTAGATTTCTTAGCTTTGGCTTCTTTTGCTTTCTTAGCTTTTGCAGCCGCGTTCTTTTTTTCAACCTGATATTTTTTCAGTGAAGATGCTGCTTTTTTCTCTGCAAGCTCAACTTTTTTGAGGCTCAGCTTAGCCTTTTTCAATACCAGCTTTGCTTTCTTGATATCTTCCTTTGCGTTAAGCAAAGATGATTTTAATTTAACGAGTTTAGTGTCAGCCTGTTTTGCCATTTCTTTCTCCTAGAAATAAAAAATGAATATAAATTATATCATCTTTAAAAGCGTTTGAAATATCTTTTTCTTTAAAAACCAATATTTTATGTGACTTAGATCAAAATAAATCGTTGAATTTCGCCCTACTCAAGCCATTAAATTTCAATCTAAGCACTGGAACTAAAATTTGTAGACCATAATTTGCTTAATTTGGATACTTTTTACAGGCATACTAACTGCATTTGTATATCTAAAGAATCGATATAGTGTGATTAAGCAAATAAAATAATATTGATGACTTCGACAAACAATCCACCTTTGTTTTAAGCTTCACTGCCCTACTACTGCTAAAGATCGACTTTACCGTAGGTTATAGCCATATTTGATAGAGAGATATATGATTTTATGACGAACAAGATAAGCTGTTAGAGTGGTCTGAACTGACTCCGCTAGCTGGATCTTTAGTATTACTAAAAGTAGCTTTACGTGGCCCACAGCTCTGATAATCTGTTGGATTAAGGAGCGTAACTTCTTCCTCAACATGAGCTTCCTGACCGGTCTTTTGATATTCCATTGACATGTGATATAACCGGCGCGCGTTATAGACTACCGTGAGTGAAGAAGCAAGCATAGCAAAAGCTGCAACAGCTGGATGAAGCAATACGCCCGTAAAGGGATACAATGCGCCGGTCGCAAAAGCAATGGCGATAATGTTATAGAAAAATGCGAAATATAAATTCTGCCAAATATTTTGTGTTGTTAAACGTGAGATCTCTAAGCCACCCAACAGAGTTTCAAGCTTATTATTTAGCAACACCAACCCAGCAGATTGTACTGGCTCAGCAGTGGTATTCATCGCAATGCCAACATTAGCCTGGGCTAACGCGGCTGTGTCATTGATACCATCACCAACCATAGCAACAATATGTTTATGGTCTTGTAGCCCCTTAATACGCTGTTGTTTTGCTTCTGGATCTTTTTTGAAATAAACATCAACAGCATCGATACCTACTAGGGATGCGACCTGCTTTGCATTTTCTTCAACGTCACCAGTCAACATCTCAACCTTTTTACCTTGCTCTTTAAGTTTAGCTATGACTGCTTTAGCACCTGGCTTTATTTCATCAACAAGATGAATCGTTGCAACGTGCTGACCAGCAATTGCAACATAGAGTTCTAACTCGAGCGATTGATTAGCTGTCTGACGCTCTGTTGAATATTGTTTTAGAATAATACCTTGACTTAGTAATAGTGATTGACTACCAACAATTACTGTTTTTGACTTGATCTCACCGATAATACCTTGACCCGGATCCAAAGTAGCATGGTCAACTTCAACAGTCTTAGCAACAGCACCTGAATACTGCAGTATCGCTCTAGCATAGCTATCAGTTGCCTCTACTACTTTTTCAAGCGCTTCAACATAAGCAACAACAGCTGCTTCTGGATAATCGTCATCAAAACAATTAACTTGCTTAACGGTTAATCTGCCTTCAGTTAAAGTACCAGTTTTATCAAATACGACGGTATCAACGCTAGACAGCTTTTGTAAGGCGTCACTGTTTAATACTAGGATGTTGAGATCAACTGCCTTACGACCGCCTACCGCCAATGCCAGAGGCGTCGCAAGTCCCAAGGCACAAGGACAAGCCACAACCAAGGTAGCCAAGCTTACAGCTAACGCATATCCTAGCTGCGGTGTTGGCCCTAAGCAAAACCAAATGACTGTGGCAACTAGTGCAGTGACAATCACACTAGGCACGAATATCGCAGTAATTCGGTCAACAATTGGTGTTGAAGGCGTTTGAGTTTCCTGGATCCCTCGTGCAGCTGCAAGTATTTTACTATACTTCGTATTTAAGCCCGCAGCAGTCGTTTGCACCAGAACAGGCTCACCTACATTTTGTGTTCCAGCAGAAACCGGATCATAATGCTGTTTCGGTATTGATTGAGCTTCACCAGTCAGCATAGACTCATTAACTGTGGTGTTGCCATCAATGATGTGACCATCGGTTGGAAAAATGGTATTTTTTTGGACCAAAACAATATTATTCTCGTGAATCGTACTCACTTTTACTTGAGTAACTTCACGATTTTTTACAACAAAAGCTGAGCTTGGAAAAACTGATTTAAATCGACTAGCCTCTTCTGCCGCTCGCAGGCGCGTATCACTTTGGATGTAATGACCGAGCTTAACAATGGCAACAATGAGCAGAGCCGACTCAAAATACAGCTGCTGCATCAGCATTGGAATTAATAAAGGAAACACACAAACTAACATGGAAAAGAGCCAGGCTATTCCAGTACTTAAAGCAATCAAGGTATACATGGAAAAGCTCTTTAGCCGAATATCGCGATAAGCCGAACAATAAATATCATTAGCGGTAATCGTTAAATTGAGCACGGTGAATAGACCGACCGCTAGCCAGAATAGCTGGCCAGTGAATACTGTCACTGAGGGTAGCAAGCCGAAAGAACACATCAAAAATAAAGCTAGGCCAGGTATACCAGCGATTAATGCATGACGACAATTTTTTTCTTTTTCTATTGCTAATAACGATTTTTTCTCTGGTTCATCAGCTTTAGTATCAATGGATAAACCTAGTGGTCTTAGCAAGGCTGCTTGTTGATCGGCGTCTATTGCATTTAATGATGTAGCAACGAGTAGTTGCGGCACAACTTCAGACTGAGTACTCTTACATATCGCTTTGTAACCATAGCTATGAATCTTAGCTATAATTTCTTGTGATGATAAGTTCGAGACAGCAATAAGACGATCCTGACTCAACTCTATTATTTCTAAAGCTAAGCTCGCAAGTTGCTGTCGAAGAGAATTCACGCAATTTACACAGTGTAAACCTATTAATTCTAAATCGTATTGATAGCTCATTATCTAATTGACATGCTCTATTTTTTTTCGCTTGCGCGGGCGTTTTCGATCAAGATTTTTTTTCGTGAAGATAAACCAATCGTCTTTCGTGATTGGATGAAAATAATCAGCCTCTTCTTTAAGAATGGCTGAAGTTGTTTTATCGACTGCAGCAATTTCGACGCGAACGCCCTCGGAGCGAAGGTGACGAACTAACTCAACATAATCAGAATCACCCGACTTAATAATAACAGTATCGACTTTACTCGAGAGTTGAGTTGCTTTAATGGTTAATGGGATATCAGCACTTTTATGGCAAGGACAAACAGAGCCATGATAATGGTTGTGAAGTCGGTCCGCCAATTTAGCAGAGATAGACGTTCCCTCACGAAAATATATTAATCGGTTTAAGGCACGATTATCGATTAACTTTGGAATTAAAGTATCGAAATTTAGCATCGCTGCAGTATCGCCACATTGATCGTGAATACTCCGCTCTATATTGTTACCATCAACCAGAATTGCGACCGACTGGATAATGATAACATCAGAACTATTCATACAACCCTAGATAAATGTTTGAAACAAAACAGAACCACATGATATAAATTACACTGCTTCGACTTTGAAATTAAGGACATAAGTTCCTTTATCTGCAGAGAATTGGTATTCGGCAGTATGAAGTTTGGCGCTAGCGGTAGTTTTAGGCCCTTCCTTCGAATTCGGAGTGGACCATGAAACTTTGAACTGACCGTGTTGATTACGGATCTCCAATTTTGCAAGACCGACTAAATCATCTGGATTAAAGACAGATAAATCTTGTTCGATGAGGGAAAGGGTAAAAATAATTGCCTGCCCTTCTTCTAACTCACCCTTCCACAATGCTTGGTTATTTATTTCATTACCAATTTTCATCGGCCAATTGTGTGGATAAGTTGGAATACGGGAATAATCAAACTGACCACCAGACCGAAATACTGCTGTACCTACATAAATTTGATCAAAGTTTCGTTCAGTCAAAGCCAAACACTTCATCCTAGCCATTGTTACTTTTACATGTAGCTTCTCAGTAGTCGTGGTTTTCAAAGTCTTCTTGCTAGTATCAGGTGAATTTGGTAGGACTGTACCGATAGTGGGAGACTCAATATATTGTTCGGCTTGGGCAAATACAGGCGAGTATGCAACCATCATCAACACAGAAACCATTATCGCCTTAAAATTAATCATTCTATACCTCACTAAGTTGAATACTAAACTACCGAATATTAGATGATATATTTCTAACTTGGAAAAGACCAGCGAATTGAAGAGTTTTAGTTAGCGGAAAATTTTATCGAAAGATGGCTTTGAGCGGCGACCATACTTATGGTGTTTTCGGGTTAATTGATAATATTTTTGTTTGTTAATGGCATTCTTGATTACCCTTTCCTTATTTTGAGTTTGGTATCTTGATCCAGATGGAGTTTGGTTATTGTGCTGTTGTAGAAAAGTATTTTTGCCACCACCGAGCTGGAAATTCTGTCTAAAATAAGAAAATATTGGTGTATTTTTTGCGCTAGACCTTGATATTTGACTTAAGTACTGACGACGCAAACGTTGCTGTCTCTTTTCGTATTTGCTAGTAGCTCGAGTCATTGATTTGGTTTGCTCCGCCATAGACGGTTGATAACGCTGATAGGGTTCAAGTACTGCTGAATAGCATGATGAGTAAACAACAAGACTAAAAAGTAAGCCTAATTGGCAAGATTTCTTAATATCATTTAGACCTATAATCATAGCTTATCTTCCCGTATCGATGTTTGACTTCGATATTATATCATCAAATTATGATTGATCAATATTTAGACTAAATAGTGACTTATACTTGACGATGGTGTTAATAAATTGATAAACATCAGTTTTATTCTATTTTATCAGTGAACAGTTGACTTGGTACTGTTATCTTTGGCGTCTTGGACAAATTACCTTAGCTATCAGCCGATAAAAAGTATTAAGCTGTCTTACCGTCGGCGTTATATCTCGGTATCATACAGCTTCTAAGACACTAAGGTGAGATTTTAGACCGCTATCAAGCGACTGTCTTGAAAAAAACTTACATTTAACATAGAGGTATACTAGCATAGTACGGTTTTCACAATTCAAAATTTTTAAAACTTCTGGCTTTAAAATTAATTCACAGGCGAACTACGCTAAACAAATTAAACCATTCGAATTTCAACCTTGCTTAGCGAATTTTCCAACTAGCTATGGATGGGTTCCACCAATTGAAAATGAAAATAACGAAGAAGCAGAATGCATTTGTACAATTGATAGGTACATCATTTTATGCATGCAGATCGAAGGCAAAATACTTCCAACAAACGTTGTAAGTCAATATGTTAAAGACAAAATAAAACATATTGAAAAAGAAGAAAAGCGCCAGATTAAAACAAAAGAGAAATCGCGAATTAAAGATGATGTTATCCAGGAGCTATTGCCAAAAGCATTTAGCAAACTTACGAAAGTGTATGCTTACGTTGATACTCACCAAGAGATCATTATCATCAATTCGATTTATTCTGCCAAGATTGACCTATTTTTAACACTACTAAAGAGAACCTTCAAAAGTGTTAGCGTTGATCTTCTCGAGCTTAACAACCCTACGAAGACACTGAATCATTGGCTAACTTATGACAGCTATCCAAAAAGTATTGAGCTAGCAGAATTTTGCCTACTTGAAGACCCAAACAAACGCAGCCGCCTTGTGCGTTGTACTAACCAACCACTAACAACTACTGGAATTCAAGCTTTCCTATCAGATGGATATGAAGTTAAACAAATCGGTCTAATATGGAATGAGTATTTCAATTTCGTTATCAGCAATCATTTTTGTTTCACGAGCGTGAAGATTGAACAATTATTGGATCAAACCATGGAAAGTTCAGAAAATGAGTCAACAGTTCAACGTTGGCACACTGATTTTATTCTATTTGCGAGCACGGTAACCAAGATGATGAATGAATTATTGGAAATTTTTACTAAAGTTAAACCGAACAGCAAATCAACTGCTGACCAACATCGTACATAATACATCGCCAGAAATACTAGTTCTTACAGAGTAAAATAAAATCAGTTTCAAATCTGCTTGACCATTTGAACAAGCTGTGTCATACTAGCCACGTTGTTATCAACTAAAGTTGTTAGCTAGAAGACATAGGTTTGCTATAGTTGTTTGATATTTTCGTACAATAAATTCATGTTAGATACATCTTGTCGTGTTAAGTTGTCATCATTTAGATTAACTTCTAATATACCAACATTCCTTGCAACAGCTCCACAAACTTCATTTGCAATTGTTTTCCCAAACGGCCTTACAGTTGCAAGAGGTGCACAGGGCTCGCACAGTTTACACAAGCGCACTAATCTGTTTTTAATAAAGTTGTTCAGGCAACTGGAAGGTAGTTTAAGCATCTACAGGCTTTTCTTATGTCATTGAGTAATTTTTATAGTTTAAGGGTAATATGATGTCTGAACGAGAATCAGGAAAGGTAAAGTGGTTTAACAATAACAAAGGATACGGTTTTATAGAGCGGAGAGAGAATAAAGATGATGTTTTTGTTCATTTCAGAGCAATTCGTGGCAAGGGTTATAAAACGCTTATTGAAGGACAGCTTGTTGAGTTTACTGTAACCGACGGCAAGAAAGGTCTACAAGCCGAAGACGTAGATGTTATTGAAGAAAGTGAGCAGACTTAATTTTCTAACTTGCAAGACCCAGCCCATTTCCCGAGCTGGGTCATCTAATTTTACCTTTAAGTAAAGATTCAATGTCAGATGCTATTGATTTTGGCTTAATAAACGGTCCATATCGATTCAGGACACGGCCTTCTGTGTCAATTAGAAATTTCGTAAAATTCCACTTAATCGACCTTCCCAATAGGCCAGACTTTGCCTGTTTAAGCAGCACAAAAAGCTGGTGTGTATCCTTGCCGTTGACATCGATTTTACTGAATACGGGAAAAGTCACATGAAACCGCTGGCAAGTTTGTTTAATCATATCAATACCACCTGATTCCTGATTTGCAAATTGATTGCACGGAAAAGCAAGTATAGTGAAACCGCGTGAATGATAAGCTAGCTGTAACTGCTCTAATTCTTCGTATTGCTTAGTAAAGCCACATCGACTAGCAACATTAACAACAAGTAACACTTTTCCGCTGTAATCAACGAGTAGTTGTTTCTCTCCTGACAGTGTTTCTAAAGCTATTGAATAGTCAATTTTTTCAGACTTCAAATTACACCTGCTTACAGTAAGACTCTTTAATGAAAGGTATGAGCAAAATTGATAGTAATAGACACGTGGGTAACACGCTCAGTGCAATAGTATATGAGGCAACACTATAAAATCGTGTACCATCAACTAACTCACCAGTCCATGCCAAATCGAGTAAGTAGCCGACCAAAGGCTGAAAAACTGTTGGGCCAACCATATTTAAGGTATTCATAAAACCCAAGGATGTCGCACCTAAATGCAATGGATTTGTCTCCTTAATAAGTGAAAAGCTTGGAAGAAAACCACTTGAAAAGAAACCAAGGAAAAAGAAAACTAACCGTAATAACATTAATGGCATTTTCACGTAAATTACAAAAACACAGAAAATAAGTGAGCCAAGCGCACCAATTAACATTGGTAGCTTACGCTGTCCAAGCCTATCTGACAACATCCCAAATGAAGTGCTACCGAACAACCAACCAAAAAAAATCAAAGAAACGATACCAGCAGCCACATCACGGCTAAGCCCATATTGGACCATCAGGAAAGAGCCGCCCCATAGAGATCCTAAAACCAATGTAGGTGCGTACATCAGACCACCGTAACAAGCAATAAACCAAGATTGTTTTGCAAAAATAATATGCTTTAAGCCTTGCAGAATTGACATATCCGAGGTGGCTGTAGGTCGACGAGTATTATGTTCAGGTGCATCTCTTAAAAACAACCAAATTAGCAAGGAAAGCAAGCCACTAAAAGCACCTAGAAGAAACATACTATGACGCCAGCCAAACTCTGACACAACAATTGCTAAAGGTTTATGTCCAACAACTGCACCAAGCATACCAGCAGTGACAGATAGACCAACTAGTGCAGCAAATCGATTAACAGGAAACCAATTAGCTGCTATCTTCATACAACCTACGGCGGCGAAAGCAGAACCAAGACCGATGCAAAAACGTGCTAGCATTGCTTCATAGTAAGAATGTGACAACCCAAATAGAAAACTACCTGACATACACATTAAGGTTGCGAAACTCAGCATATGACGTGGACCAATATAATCAAGCAACAAGCCAACTGGTATCTGTAAAATCGCGTACGAGAAAAAGTATGTACCACCTAAATAGCCTAAATGGGTAGCATCAATGTTAAAATCTCGCATTAACAAATCTGCCATTACATCAGGTGAAACCTGTAATGAAAATTCATAAAAATAAAAGGTTGCTGCAAGTGACCAAGAAATCCAAGGGATTATCCGATATTTCTTCCTTGTTTGAGCCGATAACATGATAAATTTGCCTTTTACTTTGTTTAAACCCATAGCAAATACTACAAGCAAGGAATCAACATCCTGTTTAAGTTTTGAATAGAATTTTCTTTATATGTTAAATCAGTCAATTTTTCAAGAACAAAATTGTTAGACAATAATCTGAACCTGTCCTATACAGCCCGTATCTGATAAAAGCTATTTTACAGCTAGAAACTAGAACTAAAACTCTAGAGTTCTATAGGGGCCAAAAAAATAAAATAGTGGGTAAACTTACTAGAAGCACAAGAATTTCTAAAGGTAACCCCATAATTGTAAAGTCATAAAAACGGTAGCCACCTGGCCCCATCACTAATGTGTTATTTTGATGAGCAATGGGCGTTAGGAATGAACAAGATGCGCCAATTGCGACAGCAATTAGAAACGGATCAATACTGACAAACAGCGCTTTAGCAGTAGCAACCGCGATTGGCGCCATTACCGCCGCTGTCGCTACATTATTCATGATGTCTGATATGGTCATTGTAATGACCAAGATAAGAGCCAAAATAATGATAGGAGAAGCATAATGTGCTAACACCACTGCACTATTTGCAATTACATCTGCAGCACCAGATGATTCAAGTGCTGATCCTAGAGGTATCATTGCACCAAGTAACACGATAATAGACCAATCAATACTGGTATACAGGCGTCGTGTTGGAATAATGTTGAAGATAACTAGTAGTACCATAGACAATGAAAAAGAAATTTGCGCCGGAAAAACATTAAATGCAGACAGTCCGATACCGAATATAAATATGATTAATGGTAATAACGCTTTTCTCTTAACACCAATAGATAGCCCTCTTTCAACTAAGGGAAGTAAACCAAACTTTGCAATAAATTCTTGTAAATCATCTGGTTCCCCTTGCATCAAAAGTACATCACCTACTTTAAATTTTACGTCTGGTAACCGCTTACGTGTTGATGAACCCTGGCGAGCAAGGGCAAGTAGATTGACATGAAACCGTGTCCGCATCCGTATAGACTGTGAAGAACTTCCTTCTAAAGTAGAGCCTTGTGGAATCACCAGCTCCATAAGCAAATTGTCTTCTGTTTTTAAACTACTTGGTGATAAACCACCAACTAGTAATTCAAATCTTCCAGCTTTGATTAATTTCTCTAGATCTTTTGGCGATGCTTCAATAATTAATATGTCATTTATTTGCAGAATTTCACTACCCTTAATAACGAAACGCTTGCGGTTATTCCTAATTAAGCCGATTACTAAGCATTCGTTATTAATTAGTTTTTCTACCTCGCTAATTGTTTTTTCAACAACGGCTGACTCTAGCACAACCTTGACTTCAGCAATATAATCCTGGACTCGAAATAAGTCGTCTGTTTGCTTAGGCGCTTTCCGTTTTGGTAGTAGGCGCCAACCAAAAAAAATGATAAAAACGATACCGACTACTGCGACTGGTAGGCCAACTTTAGAAAATTGAAACATAGTGAACGCATGTCCTGTAAGACTCTCTCGATATGATGCGATAATTATATTTGGTGGTGTTCCAATTGCAGTTGTTAATCCACCTAATACTGATCCAAAAGCAACAGGCATTAATACAACAGACAATGCTCGCTTACTCAACCGTGCAGTTTGAATTGCTACTGGCATAAGTAGAGCAAGCGCACCAACATTATTCATGAATGCGGATAAGCATGCTGCCAAAATTGTCAAGCTCGCCACATGTAGATAAACATTACTAGTAATTGGGGTTAGGCGCTTAACAAATAAATCAACCACACCTGACTCGTTTATCGCTTGAGTGATAACCATGATACAAACTACGGTTATTACTGCAGGACTACTAAAACCAGAGAAAGCTGAAGCATAGGGCACTACACCAAAAAGCACGGCAGTCAACAATGCTATTAAAGCAACGACGTCATAGCGCCAATGGCCCCACACAAATAGCGCAAATGTACCAATCATGATACCAAATAAACTATATGCTTGATTCAATATCTCGTATCCGACTAAGCCTTATTTACAAATCATGTTAGCAATGAGGACTCTCAAATTATTAAGTCATTTTTATGTAAAGTTTACTGAATCAATTACATAAGCCTTTATTATTCTAATCATCTATTTTGGCATAACGAAGTACACTTATATTTACGCTCCGACTAGCAATAAATATAAATTAAAAGATTAATTGATCATGCCAATGAATATTTCGGTTTGTCATCAAAATAATAGAGATTTTCTGTCTTGATTATTTCGAGCTCTCCTTCTGCTAAACGACCTAATAAGTTAACGATTGATCGTATACTGAGTGATGTGCCTTTTGTCGCTTTGAAACGACAGCGCCAGTGATCACTACAAAATGTCTCCGGTAAACCATTAGGCCAAACTTGCACTCCACGGTTTGTTATAGCTTTCAAAACAAACTCATTGCCTGCGTGCGCCTGTGCCTGCTGAACTAGTAATTGTAGGGCGTCTGGTGAGGCATAAAAAAATACATCAACACCTTTTAATACCCTTTCATAAGTTAGTTTTTCTGGCCGAGAGTAAATAGTTGATGGTGCTAATTTTCCTGTCTCGTAAATAACAGGAGTTAGTTTAGCTGGTCCGTCTCCTAATCTTTCGATAACCGCTTTTGTGAATTGCTCTGTTGAAACTTCTTGTTTACTTTGATTTTCGGTAAAAATATCTGATGTATGTATACCATCCTCGATTGTTTTAAGCCATGCATTATGAATTTTCGCTGCTACTTCAACTTGTTCAATATGGACAAGCATCATAATTGCTCCAAGAAGTAAGCCAGAAGGATTCGCAACATTTTTATTGGCAATGGTTGGCGCTGAACCATGGATTGCCTCAAACATCGAACAGTCTTGACCGATGTTGGATGAGCCACATAGACCAACAGAACCAGTAATTTGCGCAGCTACATCAGAGACAATATCACCGTACAAATTGGCCATAACAATAACGTCGAACTTCTCTGGTGTATCGGCGACCAGCGCTGTACCGATATCTATAATCCAGTGCTCTTTTTCAATTTCAGGAAAATCTTTTGCTACCTTATCGAAAGCTTCGTGGAACATGCCATCTGTCAGTTTCATAATATTGTCTTTCGTAAAACAAGTAACTTTCTTACGATTATTCTGTGTTGCATACTCAAATGCATAGCGGCATATTCTTTCACAACCTGGTCTTGTTATTATGCGTAAACATTGTGTTACTTCATCCGTTTGTTGGTGCTCTATTCCTCCATATAATCCTTCCTCATTTTCACGAACAATAACTAAATTCATGTCAGGATGTTTTGTAAAAATAAATGGATAGTAAGAAACACATGGCCTAACATTTGCAAATAAACCGAGTTTTTTTCGAATAGTAACGTTTAAGCTTTTTACGCCACCACCCTGCGGTGTTGTAATTGGTGCTTTAAGAAATATCTTGGTCGAGCGTAAAGAATCCCAAGCACTCTCCCCTATGCCAGTTGTTTCGCCTCGACAGTAGACTTTTTCACCTATTTCAATTTCTTGATAGGCTAATGGCGCTTCTGCTGCTTCTAAAATTTTTAAAGTTGCTTGCATAATTTCAGGGCCAATGCCATCACCTTTTGCAATAGTAATGGGAATATTTTTAGACATGCAGAACTCCTTTAAATGTGATTCAGCGAACGATAGTAAGATAAAAATTGTACATGTATCTTCGTACATTTTCTACGTTCCACGTGGAAATAGGTACAAAAAAAATCTGTGGAAATGTGTACAAATTTTTTGTGCACATTTCCACATTGTTCTTTATTTCTTCATTAGTTATAAAAAGACACTTAAATAATCTTTTGTAGGACACTTAATATTTTTTCTACGCCTGTATAGCTTTACTTATCCACAGAATATGATTTATAGGCGTGTGGGAAACTGAAGTTTAGTTTGAAAATAGTGTTACCGAGACCTACCTTTGTGTAAACGCGGTACATTAGTATTTTCAAAATAAATAAGAAATAGATTATACGATTAATTAAAATGTAATAACTATGAAGAGATGATGTTGTTGATGTCGTGCATGGCCATACCAGTTTTAAGTAACTCGTAAAGCAATAAACGCTGATCTAATGTAGGTGAGCTTGATTTATCTTTATTTCGCTTACCTCTACGCCCCATTTCTTTGCTTAACAATCTAGCAATTTGGTTCGGTAGACGTTTAATGAGCTGTTTAGCAATATCTTTTGACTTATCAATGGTTTTTTTATTAAACCCCAAATGCTTAAAGAAAAGTTCGGTAAATTGCCGTTTTGCTGGGTGACTTCTGAATTCACCAGGCTGCTTTTGATAACAGTTACGCGTGGAACGTAGATATCCTGCTTGAATCAAGTCATAAATTGCTCGTTGAACCCGTTTAATACCACTATAAGTTGCTTTTTGGCGCAATTTTAGATCAGAAATTTGTCTGATTTCATTATTTTTTAGTCTCCAACCAGCTTTCGTTGCAATAAAAGCTAAGGAAAGACCAATAAAAAAACCGTCGTCTCGCGGCGTTCCAATCCTGAATGTTGCGACATCCATGTAGTGTAAAAGAATACTACTGACAATATAAATTGCCTCTCGGCGCTCTGACCGCTGTGATCGCATTGAGCTATTTGACCAACGTAAGTTTATAAGCAAACGTTTAGGATTGTGATAGAAATTCTTTAGTTTTTTTTGGGCGAATTGTTGTATACCACGTCGCGGTTTGTGATTCCGGGGTGGAATATAAATAGGAGTAGAGGCAGGATTATGCCAACAACGATTCCCCAGGGGCTGATTTTTTTCTTTGAGATAAGCCATTAGCCGTAAACATCTTTATTCAAAAACGAAACTATTGACGCTAAAGGCTAAAGGGGCTAGCATAACAAATACGGATGCCCATCTGCCTAGTAAAACTAGTAGAAAGTCATTAGCCTGAAACGCATCCAAAAGCCCGTCTGCCAACGGGCTTTTTTTAACTTTATATTGTCATAGCATCATTTATCACCTTATTTTGTAATATCACAAACCAAAAAGTTTCTTGCGAGAAACTTTTTGGTTTCTTATTTATCAATCTTTATCTAAAAGTTTTTTAGAAAAAGTTGTAATTTTGCCTAATACCTCGCTTGATGGCTTAGTTTTAAAGACAATACTGGTATTTCTTTTTCCATGCTTAACCATAAAAACCGGGTTATTGCTTTTGTCTAAAACCCAACTTTCTGACTCCTGCTTAGTTTCTTTATCTTTATCGTTTACTTGTTTGAATTTCCTATAAATGAAATCAGCTGATAGTGATTGACCCGATAAACTTCGAGCAATTTCTAACAACTTGTTGCGTTTATCTGGGTTATCTCTATATAACTTGGCCAACTCGTAGCCACGTGCTAATGATAATTGTGAAGGGTGTTGGAAGGTATAAACCATCTCTTCTGGTAAATCAGCAAGGCTCATAAGCTTACTGAATAAGGATTTATTAATACCAATTGCTTTTTGTAACATCGAGAAGTTTAAATAAATACCTGAGTCGACCCAGCGTTTGTAGTCACAAGCCCGCTCATAAGCACTAATGTCAGTACGCGGCCGATTTTCGGCATCCATAGCAAGTAGGGCTTCTTGGTCATCAAAATCTACAATTGCTGCTAACAACGGAATGCCGAGTAATCGACAAACGAAATGTCTTCTGGCACCGCAAATCACCTCAAACGAATCTGAAGAGGTTGACCTGACAATTACAGGAATCTGTTGGCCAACGGTTTTGATACTTTCTATCAACTCGGCACAGGATTCTTCGTTAATGTAAGCGGTTATCCGATTTGCCAGTTTCCATGTATGACATTGATTAGGATCAAGCGTCCTTAAATGATATCGAATACCAGTAGAAGAGGTTTGTGCTTGTGGTTGGCCAAGTATGCCTTCAGGCGGATTGGTTTCAGCGACTTTTGTTTCATCAAAGTCAGATTCGTGCAGCGGTGACAAGTCAACTGTACTTTGTAAATCCTCTAGTAAACCAACAATAGCAGCCTTAGCTCTTTGTTTTTTAGTCATTTTTTGCCAAATCTCCTAGTTCAACCTGTTCTTCAGTTTGAATTTCTTGAGTAAGCCAGCGCTTTTTTAGCAGATCAAGCAATTCAGCGTTGACCTCATTGGCCGCATCGACCACCCTATCAAGCGTTTTTTTAGAACCAAGATATTGGTCAACTTCATAGATAGATCTCATTTGAGTGCCAGCTTTTTTAATCGCCTCACTCGTCGGCATTACCGGCATCAGCACATAATCACCATAAATTTGACGGATTGCTGCTGTAAAAATTTTAGAATTATCGGAAGGCTCATACTTGGTGATGAGCAATCGAATTAAATCATATGACTTTTCTGGGAAGAAACTTAAAGTATCACGCAACATGCCAAAAAATTGAACGGTACTAGAAAAATCGAGCATCGATGGCGGGATTGGAATCAATAGTGAATTAGCGGCATAGATGGCGTTAATACTGATCATGCCCATGCTCGGTGGGCAGTCCATGATAATGACGTCATAATTATCTTGGACTGATTGTAATCCTCGTTTAACTAGCGAGTAAAACTCGAACGAAGTGCCGTTTTGCTTTGACTGCATGTGTCTAACAGGTAATTCGAACTCAGCATTATACAAGCTGAGGTTGGCAGGAATCAGATCCAGTCCATCCCAATAAGTTTTACGAATCACGCTTTCTAAGCTGTCGATTTGACCACGCAAAAAAGGCAACAAGGTTTCATCCATTTGAATATCAGTATCGGGTACATGGCCAAAACATTGGGTCGCTGAACCTTGGCTGTCAGTGTCGATGAATAAGACGCGGTAGCCTAATAAAGCGAGATATTGGGAGAAGTTAATCGCTGTTGTGGTTTTTGAAACACCACCTTTAAAGTTAGCTACCGCAAGAATAGCAGGTTCACAATGTTCACCCTTGCGTGGGCGAGTTGAAAAATGTTCTCTAAGTTTGTTGATGTGTTCCAATGTGTACGCTTTTCGACCTGAATCAGAGGTTAATGAGGTTATCGGTAATTTATTTTCTTTTTCCAAATCAGTAATGGTTGTTCTGGAGCGACCGACAAACTTACTTGTATCTTTAATCCCCCAAGTGCGTAAGGTTTTTTCAAGGTCTGGTGTAAATGCACGCTGTTGCATGCGCTCAAGAGTTTTTGAGCCACGATCTTCAAATACTTCAAATATTTTTTTTGCCTGTGCCATTATCAACCCAACTCCTATTTTGCATATTATTAACATACCGCCCAAAATGGTGCAAGTTTTTAAAAATTTGGCGCACAAATATTTAAAGCATAGTAGCTTAATTTTTTGATCAAGGCTAAATATTTTGAAGTTTGACTGGATGTGGTGTATAAAATTATAAAATCAGTTCATTGCCAAAGAGAGTTGTTATGTCTCAAAAAAAAAGCAGTATTGCTGAGGGTTTGCAGGCATTGCTAGAAACATCAGGTCAAGTGCCAATTTCAAAAATACCATATTCTCATTTTGTTCCACCCATTTTGTCGCTGACGATTGATCAATTAGCACCGAGTCGATTTCAACCACGCAAACAAATAGATGATGCAGCACTGTTTGAGCTTGTGCAATCAATACGTACAGAAGGGATTTTACAACCATTGTTAGTTCGTAAGACTGATGTTGGCTATGAGATTCTTGCTGGCGAAAGACGTTGGCGTGCCGCGCAACTTGCCGAATTAAGCGAAGTCCCCGTTTTAGTGCGCGAGGTGACTGATGATTCGGCATTTGCGATTGCGTTGATAGAAAACTTACAGCGGGAAGAGCTAAACCCAATTGACGAGGCTGAAGCGCTGTTGCAGCTCCTTCAGCGTTTGGAGATTACACATGCAAAATTAGGCGAGATGATCGGTAAGTCGCGCGTATACGTTTCAAATAGCTTGCGCTTGATCGATTGTGCTGATTTTGTCAAACAATGTTTGCGCGAGCGACAATTGGAAATGGGTCATGCACGTTGTTTATTGGCACTCGACAAGCTAGCACAAGTCGAGGCTGCGAAAGAAGTGCTACTTAAACAGTACACTGTGCGGCAAACAGAGCGCCTTGTGCAGGGCTGGCATCAGGCTAAGCAAACTCGTTCATTCTCGTTCGCCAATGAACAAATCGAATGGGCTAGACTATTAGAGAGTCATTTTGGCACCAGCGTTCAGTTAAACTTAAGGCGGGATGGTAAACACAGTTTCACTGTTAAGTATGAATCAGCACGAGCCTTACAAGCATTTATCAGCCGTTTGCAAGATGAAAAGCAAATCATACAGTCGGAGTAGTAGCAAGCTTATTTGGTCGCAGGTTTTTCTCAAGTGTCTGCAGTCGATGTATAGTGATAATGACATAGCTACAGCGTAAAACTAACGATAAGAAATTCTAACCGCTAAGTTTTCATTAACTCAAACACTGCTGGAATATATTGGTATGCGTGCTTCAACGCATCATTAAACTGTTTGTAATTGGCATCATGTTTTTTAACTAGCTGCCAAAAGCGTCGTGAGTGGTTCATTTCAATGGTGTGACAGAGCTCATGAATCAACACATGTCGCACTAAGTCGTAGGGTAGAAATAATAGCTTATAATTTAGCTGGATAATGCGATCACTCGAACAGCTGCCCCATCGTGCTCGTTGAGCGCGAATATGCACTGAGTCAAACCCCAGCGCTGTTTGCTCGCTAATAACAGTGAGCATACGTGTTAACTGCAGATTGGCATAGTCAACCAGCCACTGTCGCAATCGATCAAGCTGCTTAGTAAAGCCAATGTCTTGGCCAACCAAGTGAAGTTCATGGCCCGCATTGGTCATGATGTGAAACCGAGAACAAGTCTCGATACGATGGAGCGTCCAAATTTGCTGCAAGGCACGTAAGGACAACTGCTTTGGTAAATCAGATTTTGATTTATGATTGTTGTAATACTCGATATCTTGCCAATGCTTTTCAATCCAGTCCCGTTTATCGTTTAGCAACTGCTCTGCGCAGTCTGTTCGCCAGCCATCTGGTAGAACAACTTCTAACCCTTTCTGTCGGGAAATCGAGAGGCTCGGTTGTTTGGCCCGTTTACTGCTGCGCACGCTGTAAGCTGGTAGCCAGCTCGTAGTGTTATTCATAGTGTAGCGGAAACCATTGGCTGACCTGCTTTCTGAATTTGATATGGCTGAGTGGAAATTGCTGTAGTAGGTTCTTTAGTATAATTAGGGAGACTATTTCTATCAGTATCAAGCAAAGTTTCGCTTGTCTTAATTGGAGTACTGAACCCTAATCCGCTATTAATCATGTCGACAAATTTAGCCATGTTCAAGCAGATGTGTGGACCACTAAAGCTGTAATAGTCGGCAAAACGGGCGATAGCTGAAAGAAGTCCTAGTGCGAAAAAAAAGAAGTAAGTAAGGCCAGTGAAGTCTGGGATAAAAATAGCCCCCATTTCCAAGATGCCGACTAAAGCAGAAATGGCCATAAAAATCGATGAAATAAAACTCATGCCATGACCAATCCGCCAGCCAATGCTGTCTCTGTAAGAAGCAAGATCGTGTTTGTATTTATCTTTTTCTTCCTCAGTTTTATCCGCCATTTCGATATCGATGATTGCATCATGTAATGATTTATTAGTCTGTGCGTATTTTAGACCTGTGGTTAAGATCCGCGTGCTGGAGGTAAAGAAGGTTAAAAACATTAGCGAGCAGCCACCTATCAAGCTGATGGTGGCAAGCCAAAACGGGGAAGTGATACCGAGTAGCGGTAGCACATGGTAAGTTGAGAAGAATTTAAAACCTGCAAATCCAAGTGTAGCGAATAGTGACAGCACATAGCCAGCAACAATGGATGGGGTATGTTTTGGAGATGCTTGTTCTAGTTTATCGAGAGTTGGCTTCAAACAACTTGGGTCGAGACACACCGCATTCATTTTATTGACCATTGGCATCAAATAAAATAATGCAAAACAAACACCCATTGCACTGCCGCCAAAGATAGCATAACTGGTAATTGCTACCAGTAACTGACCTGTCATTCCGAACGAGGTCGCTATCGTCATGATGCCGAGGTACCCACCCAGCCCTATGAATAACGAGCTAGCCAAGCCGGACAGCACAGCAAAACTAGTAATCCAAACATTTTTCTTTGGCGTGCTGATCGGTGTGTCACTCCTTCTACTTACCGACGGCTTCATGGAGTTATTCTCTAATAGTGCCTCAGCAATTAGTTTGTGGGCACTGACGCCCCATGTTGATAGATAAGATAGAAAGACGATACTCGCAACAATTGTGCTGATTGACAACACGATCAAGGAATTATTGAGGTGTATCATGATCGCAGCTTGTGCTGTGAAGAAAAATGCTAAGCCAGCCGAGCTCAGCAATGAACCGAGTACAATATTGTAGGCGATAAAAAATGCAGCACCAATGCCAAGTATACGGATTAACCACCAAATTTTATTACCAAATGATTGTTCTTCTGCCTCTGAACTCATCACACCTCCTGAATTCTATTGATTTGCCGAACTTACTACTTAAAGTTCTGAATCAGCTAATCTATGTATGTTAAAAAAATTAGCTGGTTATCATGCAGAGCCTTATTAACTTTGTCAAGAATTTACCAAATCTTTGCGATTTCAAAACGATATTAGTCACTCTAATCGTTACTTTAATACCCATTTTATTTAAAGATTTTGACGCTAAGTGCGATAGGTAACTTGTTGTACCTGTATTTTACTTGAATAGCTGAATATGTTGTGCTAAATGTAACAGTGAGATGCATTTTTTAATCTACTAGTAAAGGGAGTTCTCTCATGGCAAAAGCAAAGGATCCGCGCATTCAAATTCGTCAGTTAAAGCTGCAACTTAAGAAAATTCAAGCGAAAGAAAAGCTGGCTCAAGCGAGCTTGAAGAAGTTTAAGCTAGCTTCTAAGAAAGAAATCAGCAAATTGAAACTTGCAATGAGCAAGCAGCTTGTTAGCTTGAAAGCCAATGCTTACACAAAAGGTTTTAAAGAAGCACTTCGCTTGATGAAACAAAAAGCGGTGGCAATCAAACCTAACTTGCCTGTAAGCTTACGCAAGTCAGCTGCCAGCAAGAAACAAGCGACAAGCGCAGTAAAGCGAAAAAAACGCGTAGTAGCAAAACGTTCTTCTGCAAAACGACGCATTTCTGCTAGTCCACAACGACGTCCATCTACTCAGCGCAAGCGTACAGCTCGCTCTCGCGCCCGCGCATAATCAATATTTTTTTTGATATTACCGAGTCAAAAAGCAAGTTCAGATGAACTTGCTTTTTGTTTTTTATTATTTTCTCCAAACAGTGAGACTGCCTAATTTACTTTAATTTAACTGAGCTTATTTATAAAAAATCAAAGCATCGATTTAATGGTAAAAAATATAAAATTTTCCTCTCTTTATCAGATGCATTGTTATACTTTTTATTAAGGTCATCTAGCTGGTGAGGAGATAATCATGAGAATTTATGTTCCACGTTTGTTAATTTTAGCAGGCTGTTTATTATCGCCAGTCAGTATGGCTGCCGATTACAGCGATATGTATGCTGACCCGAGTCAGAACGAACAACAATCAGGTAGGCAGCAATCGCCACCTAGCCAAAGCCAATATGACAATCATTCAAGTCAATTTAGGCCACCACAACGAGGTGGCCAGCAATTCGATCAGCGGGGCAGTGTGCCATGTGATCAACAAGGCATGCCAGCACAGAGTGATTATCAGCAGCAGGGCGAAAGTATGCAAAGGCCACCGCCACCAAGACGAGGTCGCTATTATCAACAAGACAATATGATGCAAGGTCAGTCGATGCGAGGCCAAAGACGTTTCCAACAACAGCGTGGCCAACAATCTCAAGAAGAGAACTATTAGTCGTCACTGACCTTAGGTCATTGTTAAAGTTTTCTTTGCAAATGACAAGGAGTTAAAACGTGTTGCAGCGTTACGTCATTACTACTGGGGCAGATCGCACGCTCCGTGCATTAATTAGTGCCATTATGCCAGCAGTGATTCTCAGGGAAGATAATCTTAGCGAGCAGGTTAAGCAGCAAATTAGACGGGCTGTTCTTGTTCAACATAAGAATTTTCAGGCGTTTACGTGGGATAATATCATTAAGTACCTTACACCCATGACAGTTGATGAGGTGCAAGAGTTTATGCTACCAGTTTTCAAAGCGATACTTGCTCAACAAAAACAACAAGAATATAAGAAAACTGGTTTGCTAACTGAAGCTATCATGGTGAAGCAAATGGCGACTTTTGCTTATGCTTATCAGCAAGCACAGCAAGAAGAGAAAAAATTTCTTAGGGTAGGGTATTTATATAATTTAACAATAGATAATGGCCTTGATTATTTAAGACTACCGGCTGCGCGCGAGTTTATTATTCACCATACCGAAAATTGGTGCCAACATCATCCAGGCCAACCTAAAACTGAGCAAGAATGGGTTGCTTATTTCAATCAGCATACGAATCGCTATAGTGATTTGAGTTGGCAAGTTATGCTGATGCGTTATGCAAACCAACACGTGGTTGATAGGGCTGAGCTTTGTTTGCTTGCGGACGCACTAAAGCTGAAAGTATATTATCGACAAGCTAGTGGATCAATTTGGTATTTAACCAGTACGCGTCAGCAACCATCAGGCTCTTGCTACATCGATATCACTGACGGCGGATATTATCTTGAGTCCGATATTGCTGAGAGGTATCGTCTGCTAACACCTACTAGTTCAGTCGTTCAGGCAATACCAATTGAAGATGGACAATATTCACTTTCAACAAGTCAGCCCAGCAATGTAGTGAAAATTGCTTTGGGGTTAAGCATTCTAGCTTTGCTTAGTATACCGGTTGGTTATATTTTTCAAGTTAATTTTATACCAGCATCAATAATATTTTCTATTGGGTTATCTGCATTCATATTTAGCTTAAGTTATAAGATGATGCGAAATGCTTTTCAATCCATTCAGCATGAGTATCATATCGAAGCAAGTCGATCTCAAACACCACACCCGTTACCACCTCCAGCAAGTACATATACGTCAGAGTTAGCTCAAACTACAACAAGTATTGATTCAAACTCATCAAGCCCCTCAGTGCCTCCTCAACAGAACCACTCGGGCTTTTCAACTAAGTAATTTTTCTCGATCTTTTTTTTCATTGGCTGTATATTAATTTCCTCGAAAACTCCTGATTGATTTTCAATAATCAAAGCGACTGTACTAGCGATTGTCTCAGGCTCAATGCGACAATTGCTGTCTGCACTCGGTTGAAAGTTTAGTCGGTCGAAAAAATTTGTATTTACAAAGCCCGGGTTGATTAATGAAACGGTAATGCCTGCTGCTTTACACTCCTCCCTGATACTTTGACTAAAACCACGCAACGCGAATTTAGAAGCACAGTATAGTGAACCTTTTTTGGCACCACTTAGACCTGACTCAGAGCCGATAAAGATAATCTTGCCGGATTTGTTTCGCTTCAGGCTAGGCAATAGTGTTTTGACGAGTATTGCATGACTGAGGAAATTGACGTTCATCATATCTTGCATTTCCTGCACTGAGAATTGCTCAAGCTCAACAAAGCGACCAAAACCAGCATTGCAAATAATCACATCTATTGATTCAGTCATATTTTTAAGCTGCTTAAACTGTGTTTCTAATTGATCAGTTTGACTTAGATCGCAATAAAAATGTGTGAAGTTATCATTGATTTGATCAGTAGGGTGATTTCTCGAGAGACCAATGCAGTGATGCTGGCCACTCAGTTCTTTGATTATTGCCATGCCTATGCCACTCGACGAACCGGTAACTACAATCGTTTTACGCTTAGTCATCATGCTGAGTTTAGCCAGGGCGTACAGTGAAAAATTGAGTTGCTTTCGATGTATTTGCATAATTCATTAGTAACAAAATGTTGCATTTTTTGCTCTATGCTTGCGGTATAAGAGAACTGATGATCACGTTTTGTGAGCGGGTGCGTAAGTAATTTATCATCAGGATAGAGTTTTAGTATGCGTTTGTACATTTTTTCGGGAAAACGCAGTGGTCCAATGCTGATTGAGTGAATTGATTTCCTATCAATATGACTAAAAATATCATGGATTAATTCAGTATAAAGCTCTGCAAAATTATCAGCATAAATGAGTGGATCCAAACGTATCCCAATAGGCCAACCTGCCTCTGCCAGTTTGCTGTAGGCATTTAATCGCTTTGCGTAATCGGGCACTTTATGCTCTACTTGAGCAGAAATGAGCTTAGGGGTAAAGCTAGAAGCAACGATAATGTTTTTCAGCGCTGGCTGTTTCATGAGTGTGGCTAAATTAATACTTTTTGTTCTTAGTTCCAAATAAGCTTGCTTGTTTGCTTGAAAGAATTCAATAAAGAATTCAAGAAAACCAGTTAGTTTATCTAAGGCAAGTGAGTCACAGTCATAGCCTGAAAAAAAATACACGGGCTCCGGTTGATGTAGCCTGATGACCTTCTCTATCGCTGTTATAAAATCTTCGAAATTAGCAAATACAACATAATTTGCACTTGCAAACATTCCTTGTAAGAAACAATAACGACAATCATAAATGCAGTTCAGCATGTGCGAAAAATAATAATTATGGCATCCACCAATGCCAAAATGTTCAGGTGTTGGTAAGACTAAATTGTTATTTTTCTTTGCAATAATTAATTGCGGGCTTTTTTTCTGAATGCGAAAATTTTGTGACTTTAGGTTAAATACTTCGCTATAGTGATCGCACTCTATTACTTTTGCGTGGGGTAGGCGCTGTTTTATCTTCGCTGCGCGAGGATGCGAAAGCATATTTTTTTCAAGGTATATAAGATTCATTTGTATTAACCCCAAAAATAGCTTGTCTGTTCAAGCTTATGCTCGAGTTGTGTTAACAATAATTTAGTAGGTTTGTTTCCTATAAGCAGCTCATCTATTTCTTGCTCTGGCAAGTGGATAATGCCACGTTGTAACAAATATCTTAATTGAATCAATTGATATTGGGTGAATGAATAATGCCGTTGGCAACGCTGTATGTATTTTTCAAGCACTGGTTTTGATTGCTGTTCGAATGTATTTAGATTAGCTAGAAGTTTAATATTCGTCTCAATTACTTTTATAAGATTAAAATTTTCAATATCGTTTACGTTTGCTATAGCCATAGAGATAGCTTCTTGGGTAAGAAAATTTGCTGCAGTTTCATAAAACGCACTTAGCTTTGCTGTTAGTTGATCTGGGCTTTTAAAACCGCGACTTGGTAGCTGACAGCGATGATGAATAAAAGGATAATAATTCTTTTTTTTGCGTCGATCTTCCAATAGATCAACCAAACACAATTTATCTAAACTTAACACCGATGAGTCAATATAACTCATTAAACATGGCTTAGTTAAGCTATAGCTATAAGTTGTCGCAGCCACGATTTTTTCAGGTTGTTGTTCACTGATGATCAAGCAGCGGCTTTTTTCTTTATTTGAATAAACACTGAAAGCTGTTTCGTCAGTCTGTTTTTTTAAATGAAGATTTTTTCTGATATGCTTTGCAAGCTCAAGATCAGCAACAATGTAATTAACAGTATTCTGCATAATTGTATCGATTCACTATGTATTCATAATACCTTGTGGCGTCAGTGCGTGATCTTTTTTTCGCTCCATGCAAGAGTACGCCCGCTTTTTGGACCAACATTTTCTTTGCTAGCTCTAAGTGGTTGAGTGACTCAAAATAATGGCTATCAATAAGTTTTTTTAATGATTCTACTCTGAATCTGTCAATACCCCAATATTTCTTCGACAGCTGGTCACTATGTCCACCAAACTTTATCGTTAACGGCTCATCAATATAGAGGACAGGCAAGCGATCTGTCACCCTTAACCAAAAGTCGTAGTCTTCACAAGCTGGTAATGCTTCATCAAATAACCCAATTTGATTGAATAGCGATCGATGCACAAAGACACTCGATGGTGATATTACACACATATTAAGACTTGCTGCAAATAAATCTCTGTCTTGTTTCAAATGCCTATACTTCGTATTAATTCGTTTGCCATCGCGTATCCAAATTTCATTTGTATGGCAGATCTTATACCCACTGTTTTTCAAACAGTTTATTTGTTGACTAATTTTACTGGGTTGCCAACAATCATCCGAGTCGAGTAATGCTAGCCATGAACCACTTGCCCGTCTGATGCCATGGTTTCGAGCCGCGCTTACGCCAGCATGTTTTTGGCGTACGAGGGTTACAGCTGGAAATTGTGAGCTAACAAGTGTGTTTGTATTATCATCGGACCCGTCATCGATGACGATGCACTCTAATGCCGGATAAGTTTGTTGCATGACAGATTCTAAACACCTTGCTAAACAATGGGCTCGATTGTAGGTTGGAATGATGATTGAAACTAAAGGTAACATGGTTATCTAGCTCATTGATTTGTTTAGACTAAATCTTTGTTTAGTTGGAAGTAGTGGATGTCTATCTTTGACTATACAAGTTAGTTTAGCCAGAAGTAAGATTGCACAATGATTAGGATTGAGCATGATTTAATAGATCTGGGTGTACATGCAGAACGAGTTTTTAAGTATCAGTGCCAGCTTGTCTTTACTAAAATGTTGCTTTTAGAGCGTTGCATGGTATCATCAGCTCAAAATAAGAGCAAATCATAAAACGGGTTTACAAGCAGTTTCATTCGCATTGGCGTCTGCGTGCAAACCTAAAATTACCATTACCTATGGTTGCTATATTGGTTCTCTCGTGACACTAAACTATTAACCCCGTCAGGCCCGGAAGGGAGCAGCGGTAGTAGTGATGTGGGTGCTGAGATGTGGCTAATGTGGCAACCTCCATTTTCAGTTTGGGCATAGCATATGGCTTACCAGGTTTTAGCACGTAAATGGCGGCCACAATCCTTTTCAGAGATGCTCGGTCAAAGCACTGTGCTAGAGACCCTAATCAATGCACTTGAGAATAATTGGCTGCATCATGCTTATTTATTTACTGGTAGCCGCGGGGTTGGCAAGACAAGTATCGCACGCATCTTAGCAAAGTGCCTCAATTGTGAGCAGGGTGTGTCTGCTCACCCTTGTGGTGTTTGTAGCTCTTGTAGAGAAATTACCGCTGGCTGCTTTGTTGACCTGATTGAGGTGGATGCTGCTTCAAGAACAAAAGTAGATGATACTCGTGATTTAATTGAAAACGTCAAATATGCTCCTACTCGAGGTCGTTATAAAATATACTTAATTGACGAAGTGCACATGCTATCTAATCATAGCTTTAATGCATTACTAAAAACGTTAGAAGAACCTCCTCCACACGTTAAATTTTTGTTGGCGACAACTGATCCGCAAAAATTACCGGTGACTGTATTGTCGCGGTGTCTACAATTTCATTTAAAAAATCTCTCAACTGACCAATTAAGCAAACATCTTACGGATGTTCTTGACAAAGAATCAATGAAATATGAACCACAAGCGCTCAGTTTACTTGCTGAAGCAGCGAGTGGAAGCGTAAGGGATGCATTGAGCTTACTTGATCAAGCCGTGGCACAGGGCAATGGTATAGTCTCAGAGCCTACAGTAACTGCCATGTTAGGGACTATAGATAAAGATTATATTAGACGTTTACTGCAGGCTTTATCAGAAAAGAATACTGAAGAGGTGTTAACTATTATTAAGCAGATGGCAGAATTCGGAGTAGACTTTGATCAAGCATATGTTGGTCTGCTAACTGAGCTACATCAACTTGCATTGGCTAAAATGCTTCGAGTCAGTAACACTGCTATTACTGATACCGAACACCAATTGTTTAGCCCAGAAATCATTCAACTCTATTATCAAATAGGTCTACTTGGGCGTCGAGATATGCATTGGAGTCCAAGTGCTAGAGTTAGCTTTGAGATGACTTTAATGCGAATGTTGGCTTTTCAGCCGATGACTGCATTATCAAATGATTCAACTATGAACTTACAATTATCAAAGCAAGACAAGTCACAGCTTTCCACAGAACAATCATCTAGCTCTAAAGAAAGCTCCCTTGTCCATCGACAGTGGACAGACTTGATAGCGCAATTAAAAATTTCTGGTATGGTCTTGGCTTTAGCAAATAACTGTATCCCAACTGTATTTACTGATGAGGAAATAGTATTAAGTCTTGATCCAAAGCACGTTGCATTACTTAATCAACGAACGCAAGATCAGCTAATAATTGCGTTAAAAAATTTATTTGGCGTAACGTTTCAAGTTAACCTAATAGTTGACACAGTTTCTGATACAACGCCTGCTAAGCAAAAAGAAATAGTTGAACACCAGCAAAATGACAAGTCACGTGCTGAGATTATCAATGATCCACAGATACAGAATCTTATAAACACTTTTGAGGCAAAGATTTTGTCTGATTCAGTAGAACCGCAAGTCGACTAGTGGGAGTTATACCTTGGATATAACCCGCTTAATATATAATGCATGTAGTGTTTAGAAGATGAAATATTCTAGTCCGTTGATTGAGAAGTTGGTTGAATCTTTACGATGCCTGCCTGGAGTTGGCCCGAAATCTGCTCAGCGTATGGCATTTCACTTGCTGCAGCATGATCGTAGTAGAGCAATCAAGCTCGCTGATACGATTCAACAAGCAATGCTGAATATTCAGCATTGCCAATGTTGCCGTATTTTTTCGGAATTAGACATTTGCTCGATCTGCGGTAATGCTAAACGGAATAGGCAACAGCTTTGTATTGTTGAAACACCAGCTGATGTTATGGCGATAGAGTATAGCGCACACTACGCTGGATTATACTTCGTCTTAATGGGCCATCTTTCGCCATTAGATGGCATTGGTCCCAATGACATTGGCTTAGATGTGTTACAATCACGTTTACAGGATGGGGCTATAGATGAAATTATTTTGGCAACTAATCCAACTGTTGAGGGTGAAACAACAGCTTATTACATTGCTGATTTATTGAAGAATAAAAAGATAAAAATAACACGCATAGCCCATGGTGTACCACTTGGTGGTGAGATTGAATATGTTGATAGCGGCACATTAGCTCATGCTTTTGCTGGCCGCGAGTTGGTTTAGGCTAAAAACAAATAATCACTCTTTATGTCTCAATATCCATCTAAATGTACTATCTGTTCGCCTATATGTCACTAATGCTATAGCATTGTCCTAGTCGATGTAGCTAGGTAGATTTTTCTAATCATAATGGTTATTTGATACTATATTTTAACTAAAAATTACTTACGTAATATTTGACTAACTATTTTTCCATCTAACGTCCTTTATGGAGAGTGAGAAAATATATGGTACGAAATATAGTTTTAGTATTTTTCAGCTGCTTTTTGATATCGCCAATAGCGGTAGCAAATTTTTGTCCTAAACACCTATTCAGCAATACTGCTTACCCACTGATAGTGACTTGTACTGATGACACCATTACAATTCAGACGGTCGGCCTACCTGATTATGGTATAGCATCTTGGTTTACTAACTATTTTCCAAATCGAAATAATCCTAATCGACCTACTGCTATAAATAGAACAGTGCGCTTACCACTCAACCCTATCAAAGCTAGCAATGTGACTCCGACCCCAATGGGGCCTATTGCAATAGCAATTAATGGTGTTGCTCTATTTAATCCTAAATCTGCAGAAACTCGTCAGAATGGTGCGACAATTTTTTATGAAAATGCCGTGACAAATGAATTCGGTCTTGATAGATGCTATGGTCATCCAGCGATGATTGGTGAATATCATTACCACCAAAACCCACGTTGTATCTACCAAGATAAGCCGGGTAAGCATTCACAAATTGTTGGCTATGCTTATGATGGCTTCCCAATCTATGGCCCACAAGGATATAGTGTTGCAACAGATGCAAAATCATTAGTTCGTCGTATGCAAAGCTGCTATAAGTTAAACTCTAATCGTTCTGATATAGCTGTTAGTGAATTTAATTTTCTTGGCAAGTTTAATGAAGACTTTTATTTTGCAAAAGAGGATTATCGTAGTAGAAATTGTGATCTTGATTTGTGTAATGGAAGAGAAGGACCAACACCAGAATATCCTAACGGAATTTATCACTATCATATTACTATTGATGAGAATGGATCTTCAGCATACCCGTATATTATTGGTTGTTATCGTGGGCAAGTTGATACTCAGATATCGCGTCGTGGTTCATCGCAGAATCGACGCAGTTTAAACAGAAACTCTCAACGCTCACAACGCCGATAATAAACTTTGATAAGATAACGTCAATGATATAGTGAGTCCTCCAAGTCAATGTTGATTTAGAACCTTTATTTTCTCAGAATCGGATCCACTATGTCACATCTACTAGACACAATTTAATTTACCCTATCGTAACTTCATTCTGAAAATTAAGTTTTTGAAGATAAACAAATTAATTTATTAGCTGATACTTCGATTAAAACCGTACATCACGAAGTAGATTGAATGAATAATGTTGATCAGAGTCCGTCAATTCCGGGTTGTGCTAGAGCTGCGGTAAGTGATACATGCGTCGGATAGATTCATTTTTCAGGCCATTGCAAGCATCAGAGCGCAGCGATGACGCGCAGCAACCCAGCAAACACAATCTCCAGGAGCACTGAGGCGAATGAATCATCGGTGTCAATTGAAATGATGGCTCAGGGGGAAAGATGACATCGTGCCTATCTGCACACCACTGGACTGCTTCGGGACTGATGTCCCTCGCAGTGGGCTGGAAAGTGAAAGCAGCTCAATTCTGGATCAATGACTCGAGCCACCCCAAAATCCAGGTTTAGCTTTGCTAGCAGCTTCAGGTTTCTCTGCCTTTTGTTGCGAGTCTTCGGCTTGTTTCTGGAAAAATAGTACTTTTAGCTCAG
>CAWUKA010000014.1:0-29457 GCA_963922965.1 uncultured Gammaproteobacteria bacterium
TCCGATAGGGGTTGTAAAAACATCTTCAGCTGGGCTGAATTGATTTGCTGGGAGATTTCCAGGCGGCATGTTTCCGGTTAATTGATTGTAAATGCTCATGCCAAGTATGTACGCGTGAACTGAATCAGGTTTAAGGTGTTGTCTTAGTCTTAATCCTGGTGTGAACTCTCCTCCCACCCTAATTCCCCCAAATTCCGGAGCACAGTAGCCGATAGTGCTGGCAAAATCTTTATTCTCAGTGCATAACCGTGCTGCGCTTGCATCGTCGAATTGATATAGCGCCTTCGTGTCGCCGATACGGCAACGACCCTCCTGGAGTAGGATGTTCGATAACTTACCATCGGTCCATAAAATTTCCTGTCTGGATAAGGTCAAGAACACATCAGCTTGTCTAGTGGCCTGACTTGCGTACTCAGCGAGCTTTGTTGTATCAGCTTTCGCTACGCTTGATTCTAACGAGCCCTCATCACAAAACTCAGTGAGCGAAAACGTATAGCTCGTTTCATCCGGATGTCCCCAGCCTGCTGCATGTTCATAGTCTTGCTCTACGTCTTGACCCCAAATATAAGGTGAAGACTTTTGGCAATGTAGCGGCAGTAGCAACCCTTCACCCAATAGCGCTATTTCTGTTTCAGAGCTAAGTGGCACCTGCGCCTTGAATTCACATTGTTGTATCGCGAAAACAAATGGCTTTTCATTAGGATCGTTCGGATTACTTAGTTTGAAATTTTTAGTATTGTTGCCGCCGATAAATTCAATCTTGTAAGTGGCTAGAAAAGCTCTGAACTGAGTGGCCTCTCTTGACCCATCGTCAGCAGCGTATAAGGTTTCAAGCGCTCGCCTTAGATCAGCCGCCACTGATGCCTTATCGCCCTCTTGTTCTTTTTGCATCCATTCACGCCATTGATTAACAAGAGATTTATTTAGTGTAAAAATTTGCTCGTCTGATAAGTTGGCAAGCGCAGTTTCTGCGGCCGTTGCTGTTTCTTCTCGCGGCATAATGTCACCTAAGATCGACTATTTGTATAAATTATAGCCCATAAGAGCAAATAGTAATCAAAAAGTGAGAATTTTTAGAAAATATAATTGAAAAGATATCAATTAGTTATCTTGTACGCACAATGGTTTTAGCTAACTCCTTGTTTTAGTCGCTTCATTAAGTGTTTGGTGCGGTTGTCGCATTTGTTGAATCGGCTGCGGCCGGCTTTGGTCTTGTTGAGCGGCCGTTGCAAATTAGAACCTGTATTACAGTTATGTAACCTTAGGTAACAGTTGCATGTTTTTATTTGTTTATATATTGACCAATAACGACCAATTTTGGTACAATAAGTCTCAATTCATACATCTTTAAGAGGTACTAAGCATGCCATGGCTAACCAGAAACAAACGATTAACTATTGAACATGTCAATTGGTACATTGAGCGAGGATTCCTTACCGTTGAAGCAGCGCAAAGACTAAGCCAAGACCAACTACGTAACCTTGCGTGTTCCGGTGTAGAAATCTGCATTGAGCTTTACAGGCTTACCGTTGAAGAAGCGCTCGAGCTCAACCTAACCGAAAACCAACGATTAAACCTCAATTCTCGGTTTGTGCCTGAGTGCATTAAGCAAGGATTCCTTAACTTGGATGTATCAGTTGGATACCGAGTTAACTCTCATCAGGCCACCCAATAATATTGAGCAAACATTTGGTGGTTAGCCACTATATAAAACGCCCGAAAAAAAAGCGGCATACCTACTTTATTTTGTTATCAAGGATCATCCATTCACTGACGGTAACAAGCGTATTGGCAGCTTCATGTTTTTGCTTTATCTAAAGTCGCAAAGTATGCCGATCAAGCTTAATGAAAACGGTTTGGTGGCATTAGCCTTATCGGTTGCTGAAAGCGATCTCAAGCAAAAAGAAATGATTATTCGTTTGATTGTCAACCTGCTTATTGATTGAAACTAAGGTAGTATAGGACGCGCAGAAATTTTTTAAAATCAAAAATTCATCGAGCTGCGGTAACCGATTCAAATTTAAATTACATCGGCTCAATTTCTTCATGCCCACGCCTTATGGAAGCTTCAGATATTCTGGAAAATGAGGAAAGCATGCAACTCATGTTTTCACTTACACTAATAAAACCACGGCGAGAATGAATGCAACAGCTTGGCGTAATGCTAGGCTAGGGTAGGTGCAGGCTTAGATCATGTACGAATGCATGATTTAAAGCACACGTTTGATCGAAGGTTGCGTGCGATGGGAGTGACCTTTGAAGATCGACAAGATCTTTTAGGTCACCAATCAGAACCGATCACCGCGCATTACTCATCGGCTAAGTTGCAGAATCTCTATGGGGCAGCTAACAGAGTTTGTGTACCGCGCCAAAGTGGCGTGGTACTTACCTTGTTGCGTAACCCAAACAGTAGGCCGTCAAAGAAAGCTTCGCCGGGCGCGCAGTTGGTTGCGCTTTAGCCTTGCGGGAGCTAGGTCACGCAAAAGTCCCGCAAGGGCTTTTGCGGGGAATGTGAAATAAAATGTAACCCATTGATTTATATGGTGGCCAGAGGTGGAATCGAACCACCGACACGAGGATTTTCAGTCCTCTGCTCTACCGACTGAGCTATCTGGCCGCATTGTCAGAGCCGCATTAAAGCGACTGTTTGGCTGCGAGTCAAGTCTTTATTGAGTTGGTGTTAGTGGGGTGGTGTCGCTTGGCGTGAAGCCAGGCGGGGGTGCACTGCCATCACCAAAGAAGAATTTTTCTATTTCTTTTTCGATGAATTGACGTGTTTCTGGGTCTAGTGCGCTGGGGCGATAGTTGTTGATCAGCTGATAAATGCGTTCGCCGTTTCTCTTATCAACATCGCGAAAACTAAAGCTGTCTTCTGTGATCAATTGTAAGCTTTCGGCTGAGTCTAACATTATTATCCCGATCGCTTCCGAGTATTTTGCAAAGGTGTCGCACTTAATATTTTTTAAACTCATTGAGACGTCTGGGTGCTGACTCTAATACTCTTGAATCGTCTGGGAATGCGCTTGGGTGTTAAGGCCGTCAAATAAGGTCTTCGTTATAGCACTGTTGAATTAACGCTGTTATTTTACGATCGAGTGCTCCCGCCTTGAATGCTTTGTTAATCGCTGGTAGCAACAGTGGCTGGTTGTTTTGCCAGCCACCGAATGGATGGATGTTAGCTTCTCAATACAAGGCCATATTGTTGGTCATATGCCTCTTGATCCGCAGTGCTGTCATGACGAGCCGCGCTAAGCCTTTCTTGTTCGCCTGAGAAGAATAAGCCACCCCTAGAGCGCAGTATGTTGCTGCAGTACTGTTGGTAGCCTTCTGAACCTTGTAGTGGTTGCTGAAATTGCTCCAAATCCTCTAGTGATAGGACTCTACCAGCCTCAACAAGTGCAGTCAATTGAGGATCAGTTTGACCCGTATAAAGACAGCCAAACTCAGCAAGCATACGCTCTGTAATGCGAGGCTCAATGTCGTTGTAGATCACTGCCAAACCATCTTGCTCGATTGCTGTTATCAGGCGGGTGAAGGCGCTAAACTCTGCTGCACTGCGTGGGTTCGCCCGTTGCAATAAATAGTTTCTCGCTTCTTCTCTTACCACGATAGGCAATTTCAGTCCCGCAGTCGCTGGTGTCATGAAGCGTGTTTCACAGGCAGGATGGATGCCTTGTAATTTTTCAATGAGTTTATTAAAGGTACCGACCGAGCAAATTGATCTATCTTCGGCGCGATCGTCAGCAACGCCGACAATGTTTAGATTGTATCCGCGTTGAATCTCATACAGACCTTCTACCAATTGCTCCAGGGCATCCTCAAAGCTGCCCATGCGTTGCGTATCATCTGAGATGGCTAAGAATGTAAGCGCTAATAGTCGTCGGGTGCTCACACCTGATGATGGATCCATGTGAACATAGTTAGGTTTTGTGAGCCTGTCGATGCAGCGTTTAGCAGCATCATTTTTCTGTGATTCATCCAACTTTAAAATGCAATCTTTTAGCAATTGAAGCGTGTTTGCCAAGCCTGAACCGTCGATCTGTGTACTATAATGCTGCATTAGTTGGGTGGCTGATTCTGAAGTACTTTGGTGAACTGCAGTATTATGAGTACTCTGGCGATGGTTTATTACGGGAACAGGAGCGGTAGGGATTCCTGCATCAATGCGTCGGTGTATAGTAACGAGGTGAATGTATTGTGCAAAGTCTAGGTCGAGCGCTTCTTCAATGGTTATGACATTGTCTCGTATTAAGTTACGTATGATATCATCTCCGAGACTGCAACGTTGCATGTTGTCTAGGTTGAGCGCTCGTTCAAAGGTAATGGTGTGTGCCCCACCTTCTTCGCCGATCATGTGAAGCCGAAACATAAGACTAATGTTGAGTGCTTGATTCTCGGTTAGATTGAGCACTTCTGTAACGGTAATGACTCCATCGCGAATGTACTGAAGGAAAGCCCCATGAAACCAAAGCCTTGATAGTTGTTCTTCGGTTAGGTTGAGCGCTTGTTCAACGGTAAGGGTCCCACCCTCAATGCAGGCAACCACAGCGCTACACTCAAGGTTTAATCGTTGGTTTTCGGTTAGTTGTGGCATGTTTGCGACCTCTTACAGATGTATGAATTGAGACTTATTGTACCAAAATTGATCGTTATTGGTTAATATATAAACAAATAAAAATACACAGCTATTACCTAGGGTTACATATCAGGACCCTACCCACCGGGATGCCGCGTTGTTGAACCGACTGCGAGCGCTATCAGCAGTGTGCTAGTGCAGCTGCTAACCGACAGCTACAGTTCTTTTTTAACAATTATGTTTATTAAAAACAGTGCGTTACGCTAATCTCAGTGCTTATTGATGTGTTGCATCACTAGGTTGCTAGGCTCTTTCGCATTAAGTAGGGCATCATCACTTTTGCTTGGGCGCTCATATCAATTGACAACAGTGCTTCAAGTTAAATTCAGTGTTTTGTCGTGGGATGAGGTTACGGATCGCTATGAAGCGGCTAATAGAGACTGTGGATTGTGCCAAGATGCCTGTAGTACTTACTTTATTAGGTAAGCCAAGAGCAGGCTGTCAAAGAAAGTTGAGGAAGTTACGTAGCTGGCTGCAATTTAGCTTCGAAAGGGAGTGTGAAATATACTCTATTGATTTATGTGGCCACCAGAATGGAATCGCATTACCGGTACTGGTGTTTTTCAGTCATGTTCTACCGATCGAGCCCCATCTGGCCGCGATGTCAAAGCCCAACTGAAGCGATTGTTTGGCCGCGAGCCAAGCCTTTATTCAGTTGGCATTACTGGTGAGTCGCCTGGTGTGAAGCCAGGTGGGGTTGCACTGCCGTCACCAAACAAGAATTTTTCCATCTCTGTTTCGATGAATTGGCGCGCTTCTGGATCCAGTGTGCTGAGACGATACTCGTTGATCAGCATGGTTTGATGCTGAATCCACAATTGCCAAGCCGGTTTTGAAATCTGCTGATAAATACGTTCGCCGAGTGGGCCAGGGTAAGGGGCGATGTCGAGGGCTTCTTCTTCAGTTTTTAATTTGCTACAGAAGATTAATTTGCTCATATTGCTGCTCCAATTGTCTGATTAGGCGGGTCACTGGTTTCGGTAGACCGATTGTGTCACATTGGTCGAGGCTTTTCCAGACAAGGCTTGCTGATTGTAATTGTTGCTGCAGCGGTTGTACTTGTAGCCATTGTGGCTGAATCTCAAGATGAAAATGTGAAAAGGTGTGCCGAAACGGTGTTAAGGCGCGGTTTAACAAGATCGTCACTGCAAACCGTTCGCGACAATGCTGCTCAATCTTGTCGAGTGAGTCTAGCGTTGGCGTGCACCACAAGCCACCCCAAATGCCATGCGGTGGCCGTTTTTCAAAAAGCAGGGCATCATCAAATTGCAGTAGCAAAAAATAGCTAGTTCTGATCGGTAATCTTGATTTTTTTTTTCGCTGTGGGTAATCGGTTGTGGTCTTGGTGCAGAGGGCGCGGCAATCAGTTTGAAGTGGACATGCGCTGCAATTAGGGTTTTTGGCAGTACAGAGGGTGGCGCCGAGATCCATCATCGCTTGGGTGTAAGCAGCAACGCGCTTATCCGGGGTAAAGTAATCGGCAAGTTGCCAGAGTTTTTTTTGCGTCGCGCCACTATTGATTGCGCCACTGACAGTGTGACTGCGAGCTAATACGCGCTTAACATTACCGTCGAGGATGACGCCACGCTGTTGCATGCTTAAGGCGAGAATAGCACCTGCGGTTGAGGGACCAATACCAGGCAGTTGTACCAAATCTGCTAGGGTTGTTGGGAATTCACCTTGGTGCTGCTGCATAATGTGCTGCGCTGAGCGCTGGAGGTTGCGGGCACGAGCGTAATAGCCAAGCCCAGCCCAATGCTGCATGACTATATCTTCACTCGCTGCGGCGAGTGTCGCAATGTCGGGAAAGCGTTGCATAAAGCGCTTAAAGTATGGGATCACAGTGGCTACTTGAGTTTGTTGTAGCATGATTTCTGAGACCCACACTTTGTAAGGTGTTACTTGTTGCTGCCAGGGTAAGTGCTTGCGACCATTTGCATCAAACCAAGTTAGAATAGCACTGCTAAATGCTGCCTGAGATAGAATAGGCGTGATATCCATCAGTGTAATAAATTTTTAAATTGTTGTTTCAAAAATTGATTCATCATATTTTTGTCATCACTCTGATCGAGATTGGTTGGGACGCCAATTTGTTTTTTCAATTGTCGCTGCGCTTCATGTTTGATGAGTTGTTCAATATCGATGACGATGTTCGGTTTTGGCAATCGACCGGTGATTTTAATTGGCACTGGTACTGTGATATTGCTCGCTTTCGCAACTGCATGGTACTGAACAAGTTGGTCAGCCAAGCGAATAAAACCGGTGCCGGTTACCTGTAACAGTGGGTGGCGAAGTAATAAATCGTTATTGCTGGCTTTGCCATGTTCAATGATGAAGGTGCCACTGAGCGTGCTGAATTCAGTACTCTCGTTGCTGTTAGTATTAACTTTGGTCTCATGCATTGTGGCGATGGCTTTTTGCATCTGTTGAATCAGGTTGATGTGATTGAGCTGGCCGCGATTGACGCGAAACGCAATTGAGCCAGTCATGGTTTTCAACCATTGCTTGGGCGTGATACCAGTCATTTTCAGGTTGCTATCGATTTTAACTTTGCCAGACAGTTCATCGCTACCCGCTAGTGTTGATAATAGCGGTTTGGCAGAAGCGCCGCTGATGAGGGTGATGGCGGTGGTTTGCCAAGGGCTGACTGTTGCATCGGTGGTTAAGGTACTATTAATGATGCCGTCGTAAAAATCCGCGGTGAGAGTGCCAACCTTAATTAGCCCGTCTTTTGCATATAGTGGCAACACAAAGTTGCTGAAATTTAGATTGCGGTATTTTAATTGCTTGATGTTGATGGTGCTGAGTAGGCGCAATTGCTGTAGTCTATTAGCAATGGGTTGGTGCTTGATAGTCTTGGTGCTCACTCGCTTGGGTTTATTTGCAGGCTTACCTAGGTAGCTGTCGAGGTTCAGCTTGTCGATATTAAATTTAAATCGATAACCTTGCTGCACATGATGTTTAAAGCTGCCGGTTAGCTTACTGGCATCAAGCTCGAGTTTGATGTTGTTGAGGGAAAATAGCGTTGGGTCGTAATGCAGTATCGCAGAAGCGCTGAGGTTTTGTAGCGCAGCTTGATTCGGTGTGTTGATATTGAGTGTTAACTTTGTCAAATACTCACGTAAATTTAACGCCGGTACGCTAATGTCACCATCGATGTTGAGGCTTTTAACGTACTGCAGCTGAATCTGCTTTGCTTTTAATACAAGTTTGTCAAAGCTCAGTGTCGTTGATGTCAGCCGGGTTGGTTGCGCGCTATGGTCTAGAGTTATGGTGGTTTCCAATTGGATTGGTAACAAGACTGTTTTATTCAGACGCGTGGTGAAGTGCAATTTGACGTCAAATCCGTTTCCGGCGGTATTTAAGCCATCGGTATCAAGCCCTAAGTTGGTGATGCTAAATTGTTGCTGCTGGGTGTCATCGCTATAACTGATGCTGCTGTTACTGACAGTAACATCGGCTAATTCAAGTTGCCGTTTGCTGGTTGCCGTTGTTGTTTGTTGTCGATTGGCTTTGCTGTCAAAGTGCCAATTGTGAGCCCCGCTACTGGTTTTGTTGAGAAATAACTGTAAGCCTTCAATATAGGTATGGCCGAGTCGGACTTGGCCAAGCAGGAGTGGCAATGCTTTAATTTTCAGCTGAATACGATCAACGTGGGCGAAAGTTGGTTGGCTAAAGCCTTCTGGGTTTGCTAAGTCTGCATCAGTCGCGGCAATGCCGAGCCGAGGGAACAAGGTCAATTGAATTGAACCGTTAATAGTGAGCTCGCGATCGGTGGCAGCACGCACTTGCTCGCTCAGCAATGGTTTGTAATCAGCAGGATCGACGGTGATGATGAAAATAACGATCGCACCCAGGATGAGTAACAGTAATGCGCTGAGGCTGAGGGCGATGAGTTTGAGGGCTTTACGCATGGCGTAATTCACGGTTAACGTTCCTGAGTGGTTAGCGTCATTTAACCATAGCCCGATTTCACAAATCAATATGACCTGATGTTGCTGGCATTGATTGTGATTTTTATTTACAATCCTGCCGATATGATTACGACCAATAAGCTATTCAAACGACAGCAATGACTGACATCACTACCCCCGAGCAAGTTCACAGCTTTGTTTTACGCCAGGGTCGCTTGACCAAGCGTCAACAAGCAGCATTACAAGATTTATCACAGCAGTATTTGCTCGCACTGCCTGAGCAGCTGTTTGATCTGACTGAGGTGTTTGGTTGCGACGCAGCCTGTACCCTCGAAATTGGTTTTGGCAACGGCGATGCCTTATTGCAACAAGCACAAGCTAAGCCAGAGCAGAATTTTATTGGCATCGAAGTTCATAAACCCGGTGTCGGCAAGTTGCTGGCAGATTGTCACGCTGCTGGGGTCGGCAATGTGCGCGTGTTTCACGCCGATGCCATTGCCGTACTGCAGCAGGCTATCCCAGATGCTAGCCTTGCTAAAATCTGTTTGTTTTTCCCAGATCCTTGGCCCAAGCGGCGCCACGGTAAGCGCCGATTTTTACAAGCTGCAACCTTGCCGCTGTTACAGGCTAAGTTAAAGCCGGGTGGCCTATTTCACATGGCAACGGATTGGGAGGATTACGCCAAGCAAGCTTTAGGCTTGCTTGAGCTTCAACCCGGGCTGCTCAACGTCGCCGGTGCCGGTTGTTTTCATCCTGATCGTGCCGGCCGGCCACTGACGCGGTTTGAAGCGCGTGGCTTGCGTCTTGGCCATCCGATTTGGGATTTGCTGTTTGCAAACCAAGGTTTGCTTGATGATGATCTCGGTTAACAATGTCTTAAGGTCGGCTTAAGCTTTTTATGTACATTAGTATTATGAAAGCAAATGAAAAATCATCTTCGGTGCCCTGGCGCTTGGTGCAAGCGCGGTGTCGCTGGTATTGCCTAGATTGCGACTCGGTGGCCTATATCCGTCTAACGCTTGCCTCCTTACTGGGTTGGCGCAGCAGTAGCAGCCGCTATTTTGGTTACTCCCTTACCAGAGTCCGGCAATCCTCCTTTGCCAGTCTGATGTTGTCCAGTCTACTGCTCGGTATTATCTTGAGTCCGGCTGTCGCTGGCTTTGTTGGGGTTGGTATGATGTCGGCATATGCGATACTCGGTATCAGTGTCAGTGCCGTCCTGTCTTTATCAATCTGGTATTTACGTTTTAGGCTTTGTCAGTCATCTTCGTTACTTGAATTCACTACCCTCATGCAGATTTTTACATTCTGTTTAAATGCTAGGCAAACACGAACAGCGCATGGACTCAGCAAGCTCGTGTTCGCAAATGCTGGCTGCAGGTGCTGTTCATCGTCCCGCTACTGCGGCACTAGCAGCGCTTAGCGATCAACAAGAACTTGGCGCTAGCGAATTAGGTGCTGCCAAATTAACTTCTGGTCCGAGCGCAAACGGCTAAAGCAATATCTAGCGATCAACAGCGTACCGTGTCGATCGTGTCCAACTCACCTAAGCTGGTATCGATAACAACCCATGATGTTGCGTGTAGGCGGCTATTGCTTCTGCTTTAAGTTCACTTGTGGGAATGCAGGTTTGTAGTTATGCATACGTTCGACACTGGCTTTAGTATTGCGCACCACTTCTTGCATGCTTTGTTCGGCTTTCGGTCGATGCTTGCCGATTTGCTGGCGCGTGATTAAGTTCATCCGTTTCATCTGTCCGGCATTGTTCGGACTGAAATTAAATAGCTTGCCAGGTGTATAGTTACGTATCGAGATAGTCATAGCGAGGTCCATGTCTTGTTGTTTCGTCAACGTAAACTTAGACAAGCTTAGCTGCTAAAGTTCCACCGTTTGTATCAGTGTTAATTAACTGTCTGTTTCGGTGAGAAAAATAGCCTGCAAGTCATTGAGATATTGACGCCCTTTGGCAGTCACCTGCCAGTGATCCGTCGTTTCATGGATTAATTCCAGTGCTAAGGCTTGTTGAACTCTGTCGTCAATGCTGGCACTGCTGAGGCTAGTGCGCTCACGGAAGGCTTGTTTGCTAATCGGTTGCAACAGCCGGCTTTGATTGAGAAAAAATTCAAATACGCGATCGTTAGCTTCGACCTGATGGCGTGATTGAACGAAATCATCAGTATCATTCATATAAGTGCGTGGATGCTTGTGCTTACAGCAACGCACGATAGTGCCGTCAGCTTGGGTAAATTTGCTGTGCGCACCGGCACCAATGCCAAGGTAATCGCCGTAGCGCCAATAGTTAAGATTGTGTTGGCTGATTGCTTGCTGCCGGCAATACGCTGAGATTTCATACTGCTGGTACCCTGCGGCTTGCAAGGCTGCTTGGCCTGCAGTTTGCATTGCCCAGCAAGCATCATCGTTTGGTAGTGGCGGTGGTTGGGCATGAAATAGAGTGTTGGGCTCTAAAGTCAATTGATACCAAGAGATATGATTCACTTGAAAGTCGATCGCAGTGACGACATCATCGAGTGCTTGCGCGCGCGTTTGCTGCGGCAAACCATACATCAGATCAAGGTTGATATTGTCGAAGCCAGCGTTAATACTGATTTCAATCGCTCGTTTGGCTTGCTCACTGTCGTGGATGCGGCCAAGTGCGGTTAAGTGACTTGATGAAAAACTCTGAATGCCGATCGAGAGACGATTGATGCCAATACTGCGATAAGCTACAAAATGCTGGCTGTCGATGGTGCCAGGATTGGCTTCTAGAGTGATTTCAATATCGCGGCTGAAGCTGAGCCGTCGCTGTAAACCATCAAGTAAGCGCTGCATGGCAGCCGGTGAAAATAAACTGGGGGTGCCACCACCAAAGAAGATGCTGCTCAGCGTTAGCGCTGGCAAGCTCACTAAATCTTGATCAAGGTCGCGCAGTAAACAGTTGATATAAACCTGCTCAGGTAGTGCTTGCTTGAGCTGGTGTGAATTGAAGTCACAATAAGGACATTTCTTGATACACCAAGGAAAATGGACATACAGACTGATAGTTGGTTGCGGTAGCATGGTGATAACGTGACTAATTTCAGTTCCAGTTGCGGTAGTCATTCAACACCGCAGCGGTTTGCGCTATGATATCAACTTTGCAGTGTATTTTATCATTCTCAGTTTTGGAAGCCTAATGCCAGAAAAACCAACCATCACCAAATTAGCCACGGTTGCCCGCAGCCGTATCTTTCGGCTTGAAACCGTCGATCTTGAATTTGCCAATGGTGAAAAGCGCCAGTACGAACGCATTCGCGGCAATCGGCGCGCAAAAGGCTCTGTTATGATCGTGCCGATGTTGAGTGATGATGAGCTACTGCTGATTCGTGAGTATTACGTCGGTGTCGATGAGTATGTGCTTGGCTTCCCCAAAGGCTTAATCGATCCAGATGAAGCATTGTTTAGTGCCGCAAATCGTGAGTTGCAAGAAGAGGTTGGCTATGCCGCTAACCAGTTTGAAACCCTCGGTCGCTATTCTGCGCAACCGGGTTATTCAGCCGATCGGATGGCGATCGTGTTGGCGCGCGACCTGTACCCGGCGCGTTTGCAAGGTGACGAGCCAGAAGAAATTGAAGTGGTGCCGTGGCGCTTGAGTCAGGTTGATCAGTTACTCGAGCAACCTGATTTTCACGAAAGTCGCTCAGTTGTCGCGTTATTATTGTTGGAGAGAGCACTACATGCAGCTAGCTGATTGTTATCGATTGCTCGAACTACTGCAGCCATTAGTGCTCAACGTCGGTGATCAAGTCGCTACGATTTATCACGCTAATAATTACACAGTACAGGCCAAAATCGATCAGTCGCCAGTCACCTGTGCTGATTTGCTGTCGCATCGCTTGATTGTCGATACGCTGACGACAGCGACGCCATGGCCAGTGCTGTCAGAAGAGTCAGCACCAGTTAGCTTTGCCGAACGTCAACAGTGGGCAAGCTACTGGTTAGTGGATCCGTTAGATGGCACCAAAGAGTTTGTTAACCGTACTGGTGAGTTCACGGTAAATATTGCGTTGATCCACCAGCATCGAGTGGTGCTTGGTATCATTGGTGTGCCATTGCAGCGGACACTTTACTATGCTGCGACAGGCTTTGGTGCCTTCAAGCAAGATACTAGTGGCTGTCAGTCGCTTCAGGTGCGGACTGCACCGGTAACGGCAAAGACTGTTGTCATGAGTCGGCGCCACGGTTTGTCAGCCAAGTCCAAGCTATTAGCACAATTGGATAATGTTGATTTGCTGACAGCTGGTAGTTCGCTGAAGCTTTGTTTGATTGCAGAAGGAAGAGCTGACTTTTATCCGCGACTTGGGCCAACTTCGGAGTGGGATACCGCCGCTGGGCAATGCATTGTTGAGCAAGCCGGTGGCGCTGTCGTGACTCAGCACTATCAGCCCTTGCAGTACAATGCCGAGTCATCACTACTAAACCCAGCTTTCTTTGTCATTGGTGATACCAGTTTTGCTTGGGCACCAATACTAAAAACACTTTAAATATCACTAGCAAAGGAGAAAGTAATCATGTCAAAACAAGTTAAAATTGCAATTACAGGTGCCGCCGGTCAAATTGGCTACGCATTATTATTTCGCCTTGCCTCCGGCCAAGTGTTTGGTCCAGATACTGAAGTTTTATTAAGTTTGATCGAAACAGAGCAAGGTTTGCCTGGGTTAAATGGGGTTGCTATGGAGTTAGATGATTGCGCGTTCCCTTTATTACGCGATATCACTTGTACAGCAGATCTCAACCAAGGCATGGATGGTGTTAACTGGGCAGTGTTAATCGGTGCAGTACCCCGTAAGCAAGGTATGGAACGAGCCGACTTACTACAAATTAACGGCGGGATTTTTACCTCACAGGGGCAAGCGATTAATCAGCGTGCCGCCGATGATGTGCGCGTGTTTGTAGTTGGTAATCCTTGTAACACTAATTGTTATATCGCGATGAAAAACGCCAACGATATTCCAAACCAACGTTTCTTTGCCATGACTGCACTTGATGAAAATCGTGCTAAAACCCAGTTGGCACAGAAAGCCGGCGTTCCTGTGAGCGCAGTGTCAAACCTGACAATTTGGGGAAATCACTCCGCAACTCAATATCCAGATTTCTATAATGCGAAAATTAATACTAAGTCGGCAGCTAAGGTGATCCAAGATGAAGCGTGGCTGCAAAATGAATTTATCACTACAGTACAAAAGCGCGGTGCGGCAGTTATTCAAGCGCGCGGTGCATCGTCAGCTGCTTCCGCTGCCAATGGTATTGTTAAAGGCGTTTATGATTTAGTGCATGATACTCCAGCTGGTGATAGCTTTTCGCTTTGTAAACCTTCACAAGGTGAGTATGGCATCGATGAGGACTTGATTTTCTCTTACCCATGTCGCGTTGATCAGGGCAAATTAAGCGTGGTGACTGATATCCAACACAATGCTTTTGCAACTGACAAATTGCAACAAACAACCGATGAATTGCGTAGCGAGCGCGATGCTGTTATTGAGCTTGGTTTGGTAGATTGATACTCCGGCGTAGAGTGGGGAGTGAAATTGATTTGGTTGGCAACAGAATCATTATCTGTTTCATATTATGAAAAATAAGTGTACAATCCACTAATTACCCTGCTTAATGGAGTCTAGATCGTGCAATTTTGGCGAAAATATGCACACATTTTAATTATTTTACTGGTCGGCTTGAGTTTGTCGTATGTTGCCTTCATGGTCGCTGTTGACTGGGGCCGGCGTAATGTGCAAACGCGTTTTAACCGTCTGTCTCAGCTACAGGTGCTACAAATCGAAGATAGTATTGTTGATAATCTTGATTTTGTGCGCATGGTGGCAACCCTGCATCACGTCACCGAAGATATTAAGTTTCACGCTTTTTCCACTTTTGTGCGCCATGCTAATCACCCCGGTTTAGATGCAGTACTTTGGCTACCGCGCGTCAAATACTCGGACCGCTTGATACATGAAAAGCGAGCGACTCATAATCAGGGTTATCAAATTCTAGAGCCAGACTCTGATGGTGGCCTACAGCCAGCGACAAAACGCGCGGAATACTTTCCGGTTTACTATGCCGAATACGCTGAAGCATATGTTGCGAAAGCGTATCCACCAGGCCTTGATTTTAATTTTCTTGATAGTATCCAACAGCGTATGAATAGGGCGCGCGATCAAGCTAAGTTAGTGATGAAAAAAGCTGGCCCTGAATTAACTGCAGAAGGTGGTAAGCCGAAATACTTGGTGATTTACCCAGTCGACGCTGGTGATGCTGCTACACTTGGGAGTACCACTAAGCGACGGGCCAGTTTGAGTGGCTTTGTCATTGGCATTGAGGACATGGGTGATGCCGTTGAGAATTCGATTGACCCAACCGCGATTAAGGGTATCGATATCCGGCTTTATGATTTGTCTGATGAAATCATTCCCGAATTAGTTTATGTCCATAAGAGTAAAAAACAAATTGATTACAACAGTGCTGATATGGTCGATGTCGATACCGAGCTCAAATATGAAAAGCGGTTTTCCGCAGCAGAGCGTAATTGGCTCATTGTCGCAACTCCAGCGCCAGGGTATTTTTCTTCGCAGGATTCATGGTTAGCTTGGGCCGTGTTAGGCTTTGGCTTTTTCGGTACCGTGGTTTTTTCAGCTTACTTGTTCGGTCTGGCGCGTCAAGCTGATCATACCGAGCAGCTGGTTTTGCAGCGTACGGCTGAGCTATCAGCGAAGAAGAAAGAGTTGGAGATTTACTCACAAGCACTGTCGCGCTCGAATGATGAGTTACAGCAGTTTGCTTATGTCGCCTCACATGATTTACAAGAACCGCTACGTATGGTTGCTAGTTTTACTCGGCTATTAAAGCAACGTTATGGCCAACAGCTTGATGAAAATGCCAATGAGTATATTAATTTTGCTACTGATGGCGTTGAGAGGATGCGGGTTTTGATTAACGACTTGTTGGCTTACTCACGTGTCGATACCACCAGCAATAAGCTTGAATCGGTCGATATGTTAGAGATTATCGGTTGGGCCTTATCCAATTTACGCGCTAGTATCGATGAAGCTAAGGCTGAAATCGTCTATGAAGATTTGCCAAGAATCATTGGTGATAAAAGTCAGCTGCAACGTTTAATGCAAAATTTGGTGAGTAATGCAATCAAGTATTATGATCCGCAGCGGCGGCCAAAAGTGATTATTCACGCTGAGCGTGATGGTCGCGATTGGCGTTTTTCAGTGACTGATAATGGAGTTGGCATTGACTCCAAACATTACGAGCGTATCTTCGAAGTGTTTCAGCGCATTCACAGTGGTGATATCTACACCGGCGGTGGCATGGGGCTGGCGATTTGTAAGAAGATTGTGAAGCGTCACGGCGGTCGTATCTGGTTAGAGTCAGCACCGACTGGTATTGGCACTAAAGTCAATTTCACCCTACCAGCAATGCTCAATGAATTGACGCCAAGTGATGAAGTAGGTTTGGTCGAGTCGGCCGAAGCAACTGTTGTTTAACTTGGTATTCGCAATTTAGTAGCCGTAATAATTATTGCCGTTGCATGTCAAGCACAATTACTTCAGCATTGTCGCCATGCGCAAACGTTAAGTTGTTGGTATCGGTAATCCCAGCCCCATCACCAGCAAATAATTCGTAGCCATTCAGATTGACTTGACCGCGTGCCACGTGAATCCAAGCCTGGCGCGCTGCTGGCAGAGCGTAGCTTGCTACCTCATCACCATTTAATAAAGCAATTGACATATCAACATCTTGTTGCAAGCTGACTGATTGTTCGCGCCCAGTTTTTGAAGCGACTAAACAAAATCGGCCACGCTTTTGCTCAATGTCAAACGGCTTTTGTTCGTAGCCGGGTGCAGTATCTTTGTTATCGGGTACAAACCAAATTTGTAAGAAGTGAGCACTATCATGTGATGAATGATTGTATTCACTGTGGGTGACCCCGGTGCCAGCACTCATGCGTTGCACTTCGCCTGGCCGAATCACTGAGCCGTTACCCATTGAATCTTTGTGTTCAAGTGCACCTTCAAGAACATAAGAGATAATTTCCATGTTGCTATGCGGGTGTTCAGCAAACCCGCCACCGGCTGCAACTCTATCGTCATTAATAACACGCAGATGACCAAAACCCATGTGTTTTGGATCGTAGTAATGGCTAAAAGAGAAAGTATGTTTGCTATCGAGCCAGTCAAGCGATGAAGTGCCACGCTCTTCAGCTTTGCGAATGGTGATCATTGTTAACTCCAGTCGTCGATTGTCTTTTAGGTTATCTGTGCTATATAAATAGGAATATTGTATTGTAATGAAAAGCTTGGCTTTGTAAATCATCTTGTTAGCAGCCTTCGCTCCACCTTTGTACCAACTGCGCGCGACCCGAGCATGCCAGCCCGGCAACTTAACTCACTAGAAATCACTAAGCTGAGCTTCAATCACTATTGTTAATTGAAATGATGATTCAAAAAAAATTCATCTCAGCCCATTGCGAGCGAGTGCAACGAGCGTGGCAACCCAGTAACGCAATGACCATTGCCACATGTGCTAACCAATCACTGTTGCGAATTGAAATGATGGATCTAAGCAAATTTCAAGAAACTGTGCCTGTCTGCACATCACTGGGCTGCCACGCCGCTAATACGGCTCGCAGTGGGCTGAAAAAAGATACATCAATAGGCACTCAAAAGTGACAGCATTAGGGCATATCACTCAAGCCATTGCCAGTGACAGGGTGTTGCGTTAGACTCGTTGCGTCTAACATGATTTCAAATTTAATGACCGCATCGGGGTTACCGTGAGTATGAAAAAACAGTTGCCGATTGTACTAACTTGTTTCGGTGTCGTGCCATTCCTCATCGTTATCAGTCTAGTGGTTGGCGGCGTGACAGCATTGCCGGTGGTTGGTCCCAGCTATCATGTGCTCGTTAGCTATGGGCTGGTTATTGCTGTGTTTCTTGCTGGTAGTCATTGGGGGCAGCAATTTTCAGTGCCGGAGCCATGGCCGATACTATTGGCGCTTAGTAGTAATGTGGTAACGCTCGTGGTTTGGTTTGGCTATTTAGCTTTGTCAGCTTACCATTTTATTTTTTTGCTTAGTTTGAATTTCTTAGCGTTGTTGCTGATTGATTATTTGCTTTATCGGATAGGTTGCATCGAGCGTTTCTACTATTTAACGCGCTGTATTATCACCAGTCTGGTCATTTTGACATTAGTAGTAGCTAGGCGGATAGCATGAATCAGGTTGCAGTCATCGGTAGTAACGGTGCAATCGGTCAAGCGCTTGTTCGCCAACTTGCCGCCCAGCCTGATACAGATACGGTTTATGCGTTTTCCCGCTCTGGTGACGCTATTGAAGCTGAAAATATCATTAGCTTGGGTATGGATTACTCCGACGAAGTATCCATCGCAGCTGCTGCAGCAACCATTAATCACGAACTTGACTTAGTCTTGGTGACGACTGGTGTTTTGCATGATGCTGGGGTAGTGCCAGAAAAATCAATGCGTGAGTTGTCGGCCGAAAAATTTCGGCACTTGTTTGCTGTTAACACTATCGTACCGGCGTTGCTGGCTAAATATTTTTTGCCAAAGTTGAGTAAGAGTCAACGCAGCGTATTCGCTGCTCTGTCGGCTCGCGTCGGTAGCATTTCTGATAACCAGTTGGGTGGTTGGTATGCCTATCGAGCATCAAAAGCAGCTTTAAATATGGTTATAAAAAATTTAGCGATCGAGGTTGGACGCTTTCATAAACAAGCCATCATCGTCGGCTTACATCCAGGTACTGTCGATAGCAATTTGTCGCAACCGTTTCAAAGCCGAGTACCGGCGCATAAATTGTTTACCCCAGATTATGCAGCTGAGCAACTGCTTGCTGTATTAGCCAACCTGACCTCGGCGGATAGTGGCAACTGTTTTGCTTGGGATGGTAAATTAATAGAGCCGTAATCATGTATGTTGTTTGGTTTAAACGCGATTTGCGTCTGGTTGATCATGCTGCGCTAAGTCAGGCACTGGCAAATGGCCCAACACTACCGCTTTATATCATCGAGCCTGAATTATGGCAACAGCCAGATCTCAGTCGGCGTCAGTATGATTTTTTATCTGAGTGTTTAATTGAGCTAAAGGCTGAATTGCAAGGTTTTGGTTATGATTTAGTAATTCGGGTTGGTGATGTTATTACTGTGTTTGATAAATTAAGACTGGAGCAGGGCATTGACGCTATTTGGTCGCACCAAGAAACTTGGAATAACTGGACTTATCAGCGCGACCATATGGTCGCTCACTGGTGTCAACAACATGATATTTTGTGGCAGCAACCAGCGCAGCATGGTGTGATTAGAGGTTTAAGAAAACGTTCTAACTGGTCTAGCCATTGGTATAAATTTATGTCGCGGCCAATTTTACCAGCACCTAAGCTGAATAAGCTAATTCAGTTAACTTCAGCACCGTTGCCAACGGCAGATCAGCTTGGGCTAGCAAACGATAGCTGTCCCTACCGTCAAGCTGGTGGACGTCAGCAAGCTATTCACTTACTACAAAGTTTCTTATTACAGCGAGGTGAAGGTTATACTCGAGAGATGTCTTCACCACTGACAGCATTTGAAAGTTGTTCGAGGCTATCACCTCATTTTGCTTTTGGTACTGTTTCGATGCGTGAAGTATTTCACGCAGTCAGTGCACGGCAAGTTGAGCTTAAACAGCAGCCGCGTGGCACGATGACAAGATGGCGCAGTGCTATGCGTTCAGTCGCTAGCCGATTACGTTGGCATTGCCATTTTATACAAAAGTTAGAAACAGAGCCGAAAATTGAAATGCAGAATATGCATTCGGCATATAATGGTTTGCGGCAACAGCTTAGGCAAGATTATTTTACGGCTTGGTGTGCTGGTAAGACAGGCTTTCCTATGATCGATGCTTGCATGCGCGCTTTGCAACAAACCGGTTGGATTAATTTTCGCATGCGAGCCATGCTAATGAGTTTTGCTAGTTATCATTTGTGGTTACCTTGGCAAGCCACAGCGTTACATTTGGCAACTTTATTTGTCGACTATGAGCCAGGGATACATTATTCACAATGTCAGATGCAGTCTGGTACTACAGGGATTAACAGTATTCGTATTTATAATCCGATTAAGCAAGGTTTAGATCAAGATCCGGATGGTCAGTTTATTCGGCAGTGGGTTAGTGAATTACAAGCAATGCCAGTTGAGTTTATTCATATGCCTTGGTTGCAGCCTAAATTAATGTGTGGCTACCCAATGCCGATCGTTGATGAGGCAAATGCACGTAAAGTGGCGGCCAGTCAAATCTACCAAATCAGAAAGCAAATACAACACCGTGAGGAAGCAGCGCAGGTCGTTGAGAAGCATGCGAGTCGGCGTCGTCCACCAAAGCGCAAGCGCAGTAGCAAAGGGCAGGCAAGCAATAATCCTCAGCAAGTGGAGTTAGCATTATGACAGCTCTACGAGTTATTTTGTCTGATCAGTTATCCGAATCAATTTCTGCCTTGCATCAAGCTGATAAGAAAAATGATTTGATACTGATGTGTGAAGTTCATGAAGAAGCGACTTACGTGCATCATCATAAGAAAAAATTGGCGCTGCTTTTTTCCGCAATGCGACATTTTGCTAAAGCTTTGCAGCAAAAAGGCTATAGCGTAATCTATGTAAAATTAACTGATCAAGGTAATACTGGCTCAGTGACTGGTGAAGTAAAACGAGCTGTCCAGCAACATGCTGTCACACAGATAGTTATTACCGAGCCAAGTGAGTATCGCTTGCTGAAGCAAATAAACTCTTGGCATCGATTATTAAGTCTCCCAGTTGAGATTTGTGAAGATGATCGGTTTTTATGTGGCAGAGCTGAATTTTCGCAATGGGCAACTGGTCGTAAGCAGCTGCGTATGGAATATTTTTATCGCGAGATGCGTAAGAAATATCATATCATGATGGATGATGCAGAGCCGATTGGTGGAAAATGGAATTACGATGCAGATAACCGTAAGCCACCTACTGACGAGCTAACTATTCCAACAACTTATCGAGCTAAGCCCGACGCAATAACGCGCGAAGTTTTACTAATGGTGGCAGAACAGTTTGCTGATCACTTTGGAGCACTTGAACCATTTCATTTTGCAGTGACTCGTAAGCAAGCTTTAAATGCATTGCAATTATTTATTACTGAAAGGCTAGCTCAGTTCGGTGACTACCAGGATGCGATGTTACAACGTGAGCCATGGATGTATCATTCGCACATTAGTTTTTATTTGAACTGTGGTTTGTTGTTGCCGCTGGAATGTGTTGTTGCAGCAGAGCGGGCGTATCGCCAGCGGCAAGCGCCTCTCAATGCTGTAGAGGGTTTTATTCGCCAAATCATCGGCTGGCGCGAATATATCCGGGGGATTTATTGGCTAAAAATGCCCAGTTATAGTAAAGAAAATTTTTTCAACGCTAACGCTAAACTGCCAGCATTCTATTGGAATGCAAATACCGATATGAATTGCTTGCGACAATGTATCAGTGATACAGAAAAGCATGCTTACGCGCATCATATTCAGCGTCTGATGGTGTTAGGGAATTTTGCCTTACTTGCTGGTATTAAGCCTGAGCAAGTTAACGAGTGGTTTTTAGTTGTTTATGCTGATGCTTATGAGTGGGTTGAGCTACCGAATGTTAGCGGTATGATTTTATTCGCAGATGGTGGCTATCTTGCTAGTAAACCTTACGCTGCAGGTGGGGCTTATATCAATAAGATGTCTGATTACTGCCAAGGCTGTGGGTATAAAGTCAAACAGAAAAATGGACCAGAGGCTTGCCCTTTTAATTATTTGTATTGGGACTTTTTAGTGCGCAATCGCGATAAATTGAATAAGAATCCGCGCCTAGCCATGGTATACCGAACGTTGGATCGTATGTCTGCTGAAAAGAAACAAGCGATCCAGGCTGATAGTAAGCGTTTTTTAGCGAGTCTCAAGTCATGAAGAAACAACACTTACCCTCGAAAATTTGCCCAGTTTGCAAGCGGGCATTTACCTGGCGCAAGAAATGGCAGCGTGTATGGTCAGAAGTAAAATATTGCTCTGAGCGCTGTCGTCGGCAGAAAGCTTAGCATTCGCCATATCATCTTAGGAATAATATAAAGCCTAACGTTGCTATGCTAAGGGCAATCACAGCTAAGCGTAATAACTTGGCAAATTGACCTTTTAAATCTTGCTTTACGCGCTCGTATAGGTCAGGCCAGGTATATGCAACAAAGTCACCTTGCGACATTAGATTAACAAGCTTACCTTCGTCGTTTACAATCGGCAGGTGGCGAAACCGCTCATTAAACATGATATGAATCCAGTCAAGTGCATCGTCATCTTCTTTAGCAACCCGTACTTCAGTACTCATGATTTCAGTCAACTGGGTTTGGTCAAGGTCTGCGTTTCGGTACAGTACTCTGGTTAACATGTCGCGTTCAGTGACAATACCGCTAATGTTGCCAGCTGAGTCGACGATTACAATCGAGCCGATGTTCTGTTCACACATGGCATTCAGCGCCGTGCGTACGGTCTCAGTGCCAGCGAAGCTGATGGGTTTCGGTTTAGTTGCAAAGTCAGGTTTGTCCTTAATCTTCATCATTAATCTACCGTTGTCTCAAAGTTATCAAATTATTGCTTTTACTTACTGGATTTTCAGTATATACTGAAAATCCAAAAAAGATAGAGCGAATTATATCACAGTGAGTACGGAATGAATAATCTACCAGCTACAGTCCAAACATTTGTCCTCCACTTCGGTGAAATGGGTTCGCGTTGGGGTATTAATCGCACCGTCGGCCAGATTTACGCGCTGCTTTATCTATCAGATAAACCACTCAATGCTGATGAGTTGGTCGAAACGCTACGGTTTTCTCGCTCTAACGTGGCCAGTGGCTTAAAAGAGCTAGTCAGCATGAATTTAGTCATGCTCAAGCACATGCCTGCTGACCGTAAGGACTACTACCATACTCATGACGATGTCTGGGATATTGTGCGCAATTTAGTCGAGGTGCGTCGCCGGCGCGAGGTGGATCCAACGCTATCAATGTTAGAAGCAGTGATTGCTGAGCAGCCTCACTCAGAACAAGAAAAGCAAGCTCAGGCAAAAATGAATGAGATGCATGGCTTAATTAAGATGTTAACCGATTGGCACAGCGACATGCAAAAAATGGAAACCGAGCGTCTAGTTAATATTTTAAAAATGGGAGCGAAAATTTATGATTTGTTCCAATTCAGAGGTAAGTTAAAACTAAAAAGTCAACAAATGACTGAGGAGACATCATGATCGAATTTGATCCACTAGTTTTGTCTCGAATGCAATTCGCGGCAAACATTACTTTTCATATCATCTTCCCAACCATAACCATCGCATTAGGCTGGGTCCTGTTGTTTTTTAAACTACGTTATAACGCCACGAAAGATGAGGCTTGGCTACAGTCATATTTCTTTTTCACCAAGGTGTTTGCACTCAGTTTTGCAATAGGTGCCGTGAGTGGTGTGACCATGTCATTTCAGTTTGGCACCAACTGGCCTGGCTTCATGAATACAGTTGGTAACGTGGCAGGACCATTGCTGGCTTATGAAGTTATGAGCGCATTCTTCTTAGAAGCGACCTTTCTTGGTGTGATGCTGTTTGGTTTTAGTCGTGTGCCAGGCTGGGTTCACACGTTAGCAACTTTTTTAGTTGCTATTGGCACAACATTATCAGCATTTTGGATTATTGTCCTAAATAGTTGGATGCACACCCCAGCTGGGTACGAAATGATTGCTAATGATGCTGGTGTTATGCAAGCGCACGTCACCAATTGGCTCGCTGTTATATTCAACCCATCAATGCCATACCGCTTGGCGCACATGCTATTAGCTTCTGGGTTAACAGTTTCATTTCTTATCGCCGGCTTATCTGCCTACCGTTATTTACACGGGGATAGGACTGCTGCAGTCATTAAGCCTTTGCATACTGGATTGCTGCTTGCTGCGATATTAATGCCATTGCAATTCGTTGCTGGTGATGCTCAAGGGCTGAATACGAAAGCACATCAGCCAGCAAAGCTTGCTGCGATGGAAAGTGCCTGGCAAACGCGGCATGATTTGCCACTGGTGCTATTTGGTATTCCTAATGAGGACACTCATCATACTGACTACGCAATCGAGATACCTTACTTAGGTAGTATTATTTTAACTCACAGTTTGCATGGTGAAGTAAAAGGTTTGAATGAGTTTCCCCAACATCCACCGGTGAAGCCGTTATTCTTCGGTTTTAGGCTCATGGTTGGCATTGGTATGCTCATGCTATTGAGTGCTTGGTATGGTGCTTATTCAGTGATGAGAAGGAAAGTGTTACCCAAACCATATTTATACTTGCTTGTTGCTATGACATTTGCAGGTGTTATGGCGACGTTGACCGGCTGGTATGTCACTGAGATGGGTCGACAACCTTGGCTTGTCCATGGCGTACTAAAGACAAGTGAGGCACTTGGTCCGGTGTCTGGCAATATGGTATTTTCAACTCTGTTATCTTATGTTGCGGTTTATGTATTTCTGTTGATAGCTTTTGTATCGACGTTATTTTATATGGCAAGAAAAGCTGCGCAGAAAAATGCTCGTTATAATGCAACAATGTTAGCAAGCAGGGTGGAAAAAAATCGTAATAATTTTTTACATGGTGAAGTATTGGTTGATTGCTAATGTTTGTAATAAGTAATAGAAATAAAATTAGCTGGGGTACTACCCGTGCAAATTGATTGGCTAGCTTATATCTTTGCTTTTTTAATGGTGTTTTCGATTTTAATGTACACCATTTTAGATGGTTACGACTTGGGTGTCGGGTTATTATTAAAAAATGCAAACTGGTATGAGAAAGATCGGATGATCGCATCGATAGGTCCTTTTTGGGATGCAAATGAAACGTGGTTGATACTTGGTGTTGGACTATTATTAGTTGCGTTTCCAATTGCTCACGGTGTGATTTTGACGCATCTTTATCTGCCAGTTGCTCTAATGTTGTTTGGTCTGATTTTTCGTGGTGTTGCTTTCGATTTCAGAGCAAAAGTAGATGCAAAGCAAAAATGGCGTTGGAACGCGAAATTTTTTTATGGCTCGTTGCTGGCGACTTTGTCACAAGGCTACATGCTTGGCTCCTATATTACCGGTTTCGATGCAAGTTGGGCCGGCACCTTGTTTGCTTGCTTGGTTGCGGTAGCACTAGTCTCTGCTTATTCATTAATCGGTGCGTGTTGGTTAATTATGAAGTGTGAAGGTGAGCTTCAGTTCAAGGCAGTGACTTGGGCGAAGCATTATTTATTGAACGCTATCGTGTGTTTGGTTGCAGTTACAGTAGTAACACCTAGTGTGAGTAGTCGCATTTTCGAAAAATGGTTTAGCTTTCCTGCGATAATTGCGTTGTTACCTATACCCATTACCACTGTGCTATTGGCAATAGCCTTGTACATGGTGTTGCGCCACATGCCGCTGCCAAAAGATCGCTATGCATGGCTACCGTTTGCATTGACGATCGCTATTTACATTTTTAGTTTTGCCGGTTTGGCTTATAGTTTTTTCCCCTTTATTGTCCCGGAAAAACTCACTATCGTTGAAGCAGCAGCCTCATCCGAATCGCTTTTTGTTATCTTGATTGGTGCAATAGTACTGCTACCGATTTTGCTAGTGTACACTGTGTTCTCCTATTATGTATTTCACGGTAAGGCAACAGCACTACGTTACGATTAGTGCATTGTTCTATTCAAATTGAAGTTAATGTGCGATGATCGTTGTCAAAATTTTTCAACTTTAGTGTATTTTTACCTCGTACTGAATCTAATTCGAAGTACATTGTTGGATTGGGCTTACCTTTTTCCTGCTAACACTTGACTGCTAGTCACCAATTACTGTTGAATGCAACATGATAGTCGTTGTTGTAGAACCAACTGATTCCTGTTTTATTTTAAGGGTGAGAATTGTCATGAAGAGAACTATAGTGGTGTCAGCAATCGTAATTCTGCTTGTTGCTTCGTTTGGTTGGGTAGTATGGGGGGTATGGATGAGCCGAGTTGAACAGCCGAAATACACTGTCGAGGCTTCGAGCAATGGTATCGAGATTCGGACTTATGAGCCGATGCTGATTGCGCAAGTTACGGTTGAGGGTGAGCGCGAAGAAGCAATTCGGAATGGCTTCCGACAAATTGCTGATTACATTTTCGGTGATAATCAGGCAAGTGATAAGATCGCAATGACTTCACCGGTGACCCAGCAAGCCGATGAAAAGATTGCAATGACGGCTCCGGTCGTGCAGCAGCAAAGTGAAAAGATCGCGATGACTGCTCCAGTCGTGCAGCAGCAAGGTGAAAAGATCGCGATGGCTGCTCCTGTTTCGCAGCAACCCCATGCTAATTTCTGGACCGTGCATTTTGTTATGCCCGCAAAGTACACCATGCAGACATTACCTAAGCCAAATAATAACGCCATTCACATTATCCCGCGCCCAGCTAGAAAAGTTGCGGTGATCCGCTTTTCTGGGTCAATTACCAATCAAAGCCTTGTTCATCATCAGCAGCGCTTATTTGCTTATTTGGATAAGTATAATATCAAAGCCATTTCAGCCCCAGCCTATGCCTTTTACAATCCACCCTCTACACCGCCGTTTTTACGTCGCAACGAGGTGATGGTTGATATCGAAGACTGAGGCGATAACGTCATTAGAGTCGTGATGTTGGGGATGGATTTAGGAGTTCTTTAGCTTGGAGATTGATTAGTGCCAACTTCAAGAGCACAGCTCGATGAACCTCTTCAGCCTGCTGAAAGCTATTCTGGTAGAGGTGTCAAAGACGAATTACATGGCATCTTATATCAACTGAAATTAATCGCTTTCTTTTTCATGCAAGGTGCTAAGCTTGGTTATGATTTTAGCCTTGGCACTGAGGTTGAGTGCATGGAGAAGTTCGATGACCTCGTTTTTAGATTTACAAGAGATGGTAAGCACGTCTACCGTCTCTTACAGGCTAAGCACAAGCAAGATCAGTCCCATCGGATAGGTTACAGTGATTTTGTATCAAATAAAGATTTTAGTCTTGGTAAATATTTTCGTTCATTCTTTAAGTTAAGCCAGCGGTTAGAAGACAAAGAAGAGCTTGAGGATTGCATCCTCTGTACCAATGCTGATTTAAAAGACGATGTTAAGCCATATCTTATTGAGTTAACTACTGAAGATGAATTTTTTAGTCATACCCCATCATCAAAACGTTATCAACTGCGAGATGGAAAACCGCGTGCTGAGCTCTATGACGTCGTAATAAAACAATCCGAGCTTTATGTTTTAGCACAACTATTAGTGGATCATGTTCCACTTTGTGAGCCAAAAGCAAAGCTTAATAAAGTAACTAGTTTAGTAAAGCGCTATCAATTAGCTCTAAGTCAAATACTTGTTAAGCATGGTGAGGAAGTCTATTTTAACAAATCATTCGTTTCCGGTGACTCCCCAGAGGAGTTGCCAGAGGGTGCGCTGAATTTAAGAAATCTGATCGAGAAAATGCTGAGACAAAAGCTCCCCCCACCTGAGCCTTCCCAACCTGATTTCAGTTTCGGTAGTTTAGAACAAGAAGCCTTGTCGATTAATACTAGTGTTTTGAAAGAGGAAACTGATAGCATAAGCGAATTTCCTAAAATACCTACTCGAGAAGAATTCGATAAATTCTGTGAAAAATTCGTCATCGCAGTAGCGCAACCGAGTGAAAAAGACTTAACTGAGATTCTAGATGCTGAATTAATTACGCAGTCAGATTGGTATAACGGTTCTGGTTTAGGATCGGTGTTGCGAGATAAAATGATAGCATGGTCGGCAACTAAGGATGGTTATTATATCACGAGTGAGTCAGCTAGTAACTTTTTAGCACAAATGCAATCAGCCATCAGCACCAATATATTGATTGGGCATGCTGAGTATTACTGTGATCAGTTAGAGCAATTTGCTGATTTGTTTGCGAAAAACCTGACGCTTGACTCGTTTTTACGGAGTAAAGCAGAAAAATTATTATTGGTACAGTCTGATATGCCACTATCAGTGTTAGCTAGTCAGGTTTTATGCGCTGTCAAACAGCATCAAGGTTATAAGGTGCGTGGCCATTGTTTATTTTTACAAGTAAATAAGCTGAACGGGTTAGAGCAGTATCTCGATTCAGCACTAAAAGTAGATAGCATCCGGCTCATCGCTATTGAGTGTGATATTGATTTTTCTGATACCGCTATTTGTGAAACACTACGCAAGCTGTTACGCGAGTTTTTTAAAGCTGCGGACCTAAAAATAGTTTTGCTATGTGCATCAAATAAAGTAGAGAGATTAAAAAGTAGTATACTTAAGCTGATTGATATTAGTAATCCTAAAGAAGACAGCTTTAAGTTTGATGCTAAATCATTAAATCAAGAAAGACTTAATTCACTGCAAAGTAAAACAGTTAATTCAAATGGTTCAACAATTACACTCGCTGCACTGACAAATGGCTTCGACCAACAAGCTCAACAAGCTTTATTACAACCCATGTTGTTGCCGATCTTGTTTGGTAGTGATTCATTGGTTGATGAACTACTTTTTCAGTCACCATTAAATTCTTTTGAGACAAGCTGCTATGTTGATCGAGCATTAAGACAAAAGGTTCACATTGATCTACCGACCTTAAAAGTAGATAAAAATATTGTCTATATCATAGTCGGAGCTACACTTGACACATTGCGATCTCATTTAGGTATAAAGAGTAGCGAAGATAGAGCATGTGAGCCAGTATTATTATCAGGTGAAGAAATTGCCAAATACCAACCTTCTTCAAACGTAAAGCTTAATAGGCTGCGGTATATTGTTTGTCAACATGAAAAAAGTAGTACGATACTCGAGCAAGTTAAAAAATATTGCTCACACCTTCGTGCTATCCATGTTGTTAAGTTTGAGCCGGATGAAGCTAGCGGCACTCCTGTATTTACTTGGCAGCAAAGTATTGGTGATATGAGTAACCTTGTTTTTTCTGATCAGTCTACCGAATCAATTCATGAACGATATGTTTTTATAGCCCACCAGCGTGTTTTGATTATCTCAGCAGAACCGGGTATGGGTAAGTCACATTTGCTTAGGCATTGTGTTTCTGCTCAAACCTCGGGTAGAGATGTTATGTTTATTCCATTGCGCAATCACGAATTTGCTATCACGAAAGCAAAATTTACTGAGCTGGCTATTATTTTTAATTTTTTTGATCGCATTGCTCAGTTTAAGACATTATTTGCTAAGTGCTTGTTTCAGTACCGTGTAATGCACCGTGGAGATACCGTGCTGCTGTTTGACGGTTTTGATGAGCTTGGCGAGGCAGCGCAAGCAAATGTCATCGCGTTAATAAAACAGATAAAAGAGCAATGTCAAGCAGCCATTGTTGTGACGACTCGGCCGCATCAGCGGAATCGGCTACAAAATGCTTTCAGTGAAATAGCGTTTGAGCTAGTACCTTATAATCATGAAGACAGAGTTAACGCTATCGCGAAATATTGGTGGCAGCAAGCAGAACAGCCCGGTGAGGTCGACGAGAAAACCAAAACGTACGCCACTAAACTCTGTGCTCACTTTAACCGTGAAGCCGAAACAGAACATGTTATTGGCGTGCCGTTACAAGCATATATGTTGGCAACAATTTATAAGGGTGAATATGCTGCTTGGCAGCAGTCGTCCGATCCGATGGTGCTTGATACCGGCCTATCGATAGATATATTTCAACTATACAAACAGTTTGCTGAGCAAAAATATCAGATCTACTTGGCTGAAAAAAAAATCTACAACTGATCCTAGCTTGTCTAACTTCATTAAAATTATTGTTCACCACGCTCATCAGAAAATTGCACAT
>CAWUKA010000015.1:0-28950 GCA_963922965.1 uncultured Gammaproteobacteria bacterium
CATCAAGCTGGAGCAGGAGTTCAGCAACCGTGGCTAAGTCAGCTGCGGACGCTTTGACGATAAGGCGATAATCACTCGCGGTCACTACAGCGGTAGTTGCCAACATGGGCTTAATCACAGACACTAACTCAGTAGCCGGACGGTGCTGCAACTGAAACACTTTCACTGCAGCGACAGCACCGTTAGCCATGCTAACCAGCATGAGCAAGAGCAATAGAATATGCGCTTGCTTATACAACATCGCAGTTAGATTTGAGTGGTGGTATTATCGCGGTAATTACGCAGTTGACCGACCAAAATACCTTGCACCTTAACTCGATCTTGGCTGTAAACTTGCTGTTCCATATCATCATTAGCAGGCTTTAATATAATGGTACTGTCTTCTTGGCGATAAAACCGCTTTAAGGTTGCTTGCCCATCATCGACCAGCGCTACCACAATTTCACCGTTTTGCGCTGTCTCGCGACGCTCACACACCACCCAATCACCGTCGAAGATACCTTCGTTGATCATTGAGCTGCCTTTCACTTTCAGTGCGTAGCAATTTTCGCCGGAAAACATAGCGGCTAAATCCAACACTTCATCAGACTCTAGCGCATCGATTGGATGACCTGCAGCAATACGGCCAACCAGTGGAATACGCCCAGCATGCTTAGCAGCAAATAAATTATCTTTTAACAAACGAATACCACGATGACGCTTTGGTATAACTTCGATTAAACCTGCACGCTCAAGCGCACGGATGTAACGGTGCACGACACCACGTGACTGAATGCCAATCCCTTCGGCAATTTCAGGCAATTTTGGTGCAAAAGCATTTTCGCGGATGAATTTACAGATGAACTCATAGGTTCGTCGTTGACTATCAGTTAATACTACCATTTTCGCTCCCCTCTCATTGGATACGACTCTCTCTCAGTCAGAATTTGTATTCTAACAATATTTAATAATAGTCATGAAGTATTTGTTCGCAAAGTTTTCCGGCTTTACTGCAAAAAACAACCTAAATTGACTAGCAACTATGCAATTTGGTAAAAATGGCAGAATCTGTCTATAATGTCGTTTAAGCTGCTGATAATAATTAGGTTTCAAACATGATCAGTAAACAGTCTATTTTCAATATGTTTGGCCGCTCACCAATCCGGCCGCTGCAAAAGCACATGGAAAAAGTTTATCTCTGTGCCAACGAATTGCATGCGTTCTTCATCGCAACCGAAGCCGAAAAGTGGGAGGAAGCGGGCAAACTGCAAGCCGCGATTGCCAATCTTGAAAAAGAAGCTGACGATCTTAAACAAGACTTACGCCTCAATTTGCCAGGCGGGCTCTTCTTGCCGGTGCACCGTGGTGATGTGCTGGAACTGATCACAACCCAAGACAGTATTGCCAACCGCGCCCGCGACATCGCTGGTTTGGTTTACGGCCGGCAAATGCAAATCCCGGTGAGCTTGCGCGATCAATTCAACCATTATCTTAGACGCAATATCGATGCCGTGCTGCAAGCGCAAAAAGCCATTCTAGAACTGGATGAATTATTAGAAACCGGCTTCAGTGGTCACGAAACCAAGATCATTGCGGCCATGATTTACGAGTTGGACCAAATCGAACACGAAACCGATGAAATTCAAATCAATATCCGCCGCGGCTTGTACGCCCTTGAACGTGAATTACCCCCCATCGACGTCATGTTCTTGTACAAAATCATCGAACGGGTCGGTGAATTGGCTGATGGCGCTCATCGCGTCGGCGGTCACCTGCAATTACTCCTGGCCCGCTAAGCCAAGCCTCTGTTTTAACACCGTTTTCTATTTTTAGCCACCTATTGGCTTTTTTGTTTATTATTTAACTAAAATTGATGACTTTTATACAACTTTACTGTATAATATCTACTCAAATATAAATTTATCATTAATTTTTAGGAGTAGATCATGAAAATCAAAGGCATACTTGAGACAGTTGCCAAGTTCAATGCAACTGCAGCTAGTAAAAAACTATCTAACGAGATGCAACATACTACGCATCGATCTGGGTATGCAGAACTCCAGCATGTAAAGGTGAGTTTTATACCCGAAGGTGTTTACCGTGAATATCATGGAAAAGCATCGCCACCGCCTTGTTGCATTCGTGTTTATCAGGCTCAGTACAACGAAGACCTAAGTGACCAAGAAGTACCATTACTTAGTAGACCATAGTCCAGCAGTAAATGTCTCACCAGAGCCAAACTGGTGAGACATGCAACTGACTAAATCACCTGCTCGTCATCGGTGGCGACCTCAGGATCATCACGGCGCTCGGCAATGCGTTGGTGTTTGTCGATTTCCGCTTGCTGTGAGCGTGACTTGGTCGGATGCTCACGATCGAAGGTTTGCAAAAATTGATCGAGTTCACTGACGAATGCTTTATCTTGTTTTTGCTGCATATTAAGCCTCACCTGCTAAAATTTTTTTGACTTGTTGCATGAATACTTCATCATCGAGTGGTGACACGCGAGTTGATTGGCGAAAACTACCGCCGTTTCTGGCCGCTTGGCGCGAAAGCTTAAATTGATGCACCAAAAACAGTTTGCCAACTCGCCAATACCGAAATAAACGCCATTCTTTCATTCGTCACCTCCTCAGTAGCAACCATTATCTGCCATGCAGCGAAGGTGGGTCAATGCTCGCGCCAACTCTCGCGCCGCAAGGCATAAATCAGCCAAGGCGGTGCAATCAAACCGATGGCACCAAACAACAGTAACAATTGATAATTCAGTGTGTTGCCAACCGGCACTTGGCTTGGCGGCAAGAAGCCAAGCCCAATAGTCACAAGACAAGTCACGATACCGATGCCAGCAAGCAGCCAAGCAACCACTGCACCACCTGGCACGGTAAAGCCGCGAGCAGTGGCAGCATGACTGTATCGCAAGCGTAAAAATGCCGCGAACAATGCCACATAGACTAGCAGCGCCAATTGTGCCGACATTGCGGTCAGCAGCCAATACGAACTTTTCACGGTCGGCATCAGCAAAAACGCCGAACACAACAGAGTAAAAATAAAGCCTTGCAACATCAGAATATTGATCGGCACACCGTTGTGATTGCGCTGACAAAACAATGGTGGCACACAACCATCCATCGACGCAGCAAACAGACTCTTAGCTGGACCGATGATCCACGCAGCAACTCCACCAAACCCACCTAAAATAATAAATACCGTCATTACTGGATTCAGCCATTGCAATGAAAACGCGTGAAAGAAAATCTGAAACGCTTGCGTTAAACCGACCACAACGTTGAGTTGCTCGGGTGGCACCACCAGCGCAATCGCAAGCGATGATAACACCAGTGTTAACACGATAATAATCGCAGAAATCAATAACGCGCGCGGGTAAGCATAGCGAGGGTTAATCACTTCTTCAGCATGCACCCCCGACATTTCCAAACCGATTAAACCGTACAGAATTGCACTGAAAAGCGCTAAGTTATTCAGGTGCGCCAAGTCAGGCCAAAACGCTTGCCTAGTCATGGTCATTTGCACCGGCTCTCCACGCCAAAGCCAAACCGCTCCCAAGGCAATAATCAATAACATCGGCAAAATGGTACCGATTAAGGCGGCAAGGCTACTAACCATACTCGAAATGGTCATGCCCCAACAATTGACTAAAGTTGCAAACCAAAATAACCCCAACACCGTCAGTAACATAAACAGCTTATTATCGATCAACTGCGGATCAACCGAGTAGGCAAAGGTCGAAGCGATAAAGGACAAAATGGTTGGATACCAAACGATGTTATACACCCATTGGATCCAAACCACGACAAAAGCAAACCGTGGTCCAAACGCTTCTCGAATCCAAACGTATATGCCACCGGTGTTTGGCCATCCAGTGGCAAGCTCAGCAGAAACCAACGCACTCGGGATAAAAAATAATAACGAGGCGACCAGGTAATAAAAGATAAGCGAAAAACCATATGCGGCACTGATAGGCAGGCTGCGCAGGTTATCCACCGCGATGATATTGATCATCACTAATGAAAAGACGCCGAGCACTTGTGCTGGTTTTTGTTGCATTAGATTATCTCTATTATTCAATCAAAATCACTGGAAAATTGTGCAATCTATCAGCTATTGCGCAACAGCACAAGCACTCTCAGTGTAGACAAACTTCCAAGGTAGTTAGCGCAACTCAACTGGCGCTCATAGTACGTTGGCGCGCCAACAAAGGACTCTATTGGAGAAGCGACTAGCCGCCACCGTTGGCTTTACGTTGGGCGAGTTTGGAGAAGAAATCTTGTGGATCCAAACCAACAGCGGTGACGATGTCTTTTGCTTTTTCCCAACCAGCTTGCTGATCGATACTGGCGATAATTAAATCTAAGCCCTTCTCCTCGTCTTGAGCAGCGCCCCAGCCGCGGTAAGCACTTAAGCCGAGCAAGCGCTTTGCCATATAGGAGCCGGATTTATCGGCTTCTTGCAAATAAGTGAAAGCTTCTTGATAGGCAGCCTCGGCATAACGCTTTTGGGCATCGCAGCCAAACGGTGAAGTCGACAAATCATCCCAAAACCGGGCCCGATCAAAGATACGGCGACCAAAGTTATACTGCGAGCGGACATCGCCGAGGTTAGCAGCAGCGCGAAAGCACTCATCAGCCAGCTGGGTAGCGTTAGGAATATCGCTATCAAAGGCATGATCATCGTAAAATTTAGCAAGCTCAAGCTGAGCGCTGACTTCTTTGCCAGGCTCAGTCGATTCGCCATCCAAACGTTGATTATAAAATTTGATAACAGCTTCTCTGAGGTTGTTAAGTTTTCGCTTTTTTAACATGTTCATATTCAGCACGCCCTACCTGATAGATGAAATAAAGTTTTGATTTTAACCTGATCTAAGACAAAGCAAAACCTTTACAGAGCAATGTTACCGGTGACATGACATTTCGCATGCTTTTCAGTACAATCTTTGACTAAAATCTTACATCATAAGGGGAACCGTGATGGAAACATACCTAGTCGGTGGTGCAATTCGCGATCAATTACTCGGCCTCAGCGTGTCTGAAAAAGATTGGGTAGTGGTTGGCAGCACGCCGGAAGAGATGCTACGCCAAGGCTTCCAAGCGGTTGGCAAAGATTTCCCGGTTTTCCTTCACCCGAAAACCCACGAAGAATATGCACTCGCGCGCACCGAACGCAAAACTGCACCCGGTTACACCGGCTTTAGCGTGTACGCAGCTGTTGATGTCACGCTCGAACAAGATTTACAACGGCGCGACTTGACCATCAATGCAATCGCGCAACAAGCGAATGGCGACTTGATCGATCCCTATCACGGTCAAGCTGATCTAGCGCAACGGGTACTGCGGCACATTTCCCCAGCGTTTAGTGAAGACCCGGTACGTGTATTACGGGTCGCGCGCTTCGCTGCCAAACTCGAGCACCTTGGTTTTATTGTTGCGCCAGAAACCCTCGACCTAATGCAAGCGATGACCGACAATGGCGAAATCAATGCGCTAACACCGGAGCGGGTTTGGAAAGAATGGGAAAAATCGCTCACGACACCAAGACCAAGCGCGTTTTTGCGGATGCTGCAGCAGTGCGGGGCACTGGCTTTGTTAGCACCAGCACTTAACAAACAATTACAAAACCAAAACGTTAGTCAACAATTGCTGCAAAGTATAGATGTGGCTGCTCGTAATCAACATCTAGCAAACGTCTGTTTCGCTGTCAGCCTGCATCGACTCGACACTGATGAGTCCAACGATCAAATTACAAACCTATGCCAGCAATACCACATCCCAAAACTGTTTCAACAGTTGGCATTCCTGGTTGCCACTCATCACGATAAATTGCCAGCGTTAGCAAGCAACGATGCCACTGCAGCATTAACACTGATTGAATGCTTGGACGGCTTCCGCCGCCCGCAACGCTTAAAACTCTTCATCGATGCGGTACGCTGCATTTATTATCAAGATGATTTACAGCCACAAATTATCCGGTTACAACAAGCACATCAAGTCGCCACTAAAGTGGATGCAAAAGCACTGTTAGCACAGGGGTTACAAGGCGCAGAAATCGCTACGGCACTTAACGAAAGGCGATTACAAGCAATCAGTGAGTTATTTCAACAAGGCTCTTGATCTTTTTATTCAGAGGCATATGATTGGGCACATGGGGGTTGTTTTGGGACAGAACTGTTCCAACATCACTTATCTTGGCGAACAAACGTTAGTATTGTGTGCATGCTTGTTTTAGACAAGAAGCCTAATGTGCTAACCGTGCTTGCCACCTGCATAGCAGGGATCAGTATCGACCACAGCCCCCTCTTTCTTAACCTCGCCACCCTTGAATTCACTCGAGCTGACCTAGGTTGGCGTGGATCACTGCACCATTCAGCACTGGGTTTTTTGCGGCATTCAATACCACCTGCGCAATTTCATCAGCAGCAATCAATCGCTTAGCACCGACTCGCGCGGCTAATGCCTGCAGCGCTTGCTCATCACCACCAACGCGCTCACGCAACATTTCAGTGTCGGTAAAACCTGGACAAATACAGCAAGTATGTAGCGGTTTGTCGGCTAAGTCTTGACAAGTCGCACGCATCAAACCAACCACCGCGTGTTTTGCTGTAACATAAGAGGCAACCCCAGCGACTGCTTTTTCAGATAAGGTTGAACCGATATAAATGACCGATGAAGCCGTCTGACAAAACGGTAACACAAATTGGGTTAATAAGGTCGGCGCAACGACATTCACCGTCAATGACTGCTGCAAAGTCTCAGCTGACAAGCTCATAACGTCATCTAAACCAAAGTAAGCAGCATTATGGACTAAACAAACGCGACTGACATTGGTTAAGGCTTGCTGCAAGCGCTGCTTGCTGGCTTGCACTGCGGTTAAATCAACAAGATCAAGTGTGATATTGACCACATGCTCAAGCGGACAAGCGCTACGTGCAAGATTAATCACTTGATAACCGGCTGCTAAAAATAATTGCGCGGTCGCCAAGCCGATGCCACGACTGGCACCGGTGACCACTAATGCTTTAGACATTGTCGGTTTGCTCCCAGGTAGTCGAGCCATAGCGACCCGGTGAAGTTGAAATTTTTATCGTGATCGCGCGCACTGCATAATGGGTGATAGTCTCAGTATCTTGTAATAGCTGCTCGATAAACCAATTCGACAGTTCCTCAACGGTAATGTTTCTTATCGGTAGTATTTTTAAATCTTGGTTTAAGAATGGTATTCGCTCACCATTAAACAGCGCGTAAGTGTGTTCAGCATGTTGCTCAATCTGCAAATGCGGTGATTGACTAGGCAGTAAAAAATATTCATTCAAACTTCGACACAGAGTTAATAATTTTTGTTTATACAAGCGATAATCGAATGTCATCCCGTTATCTGACACTACAGAAGTGATCGCTGCATATACTGCAAAGTTATGGCCATGCAAACGCTCACGCTTATTCGACGCTAAAATGACAAAGTGACCAGCGGAAAATTTTAACTGATCATGAAATAATTCGATGGTTGACAGTCGCACCTATAATCTCCTAGATTTATCACCGCGCTGAAAACCTTTCAGCGCGATATCGCACTGCTTGGTGAAAGCCATAACTTTAAATAATTCGCCCATTTCACTCGGCAAAGTGAGCAACTTTACCTGTTGCGCTTCAGCATAACGATCCAGCTCATTGTCGGCCACAAGGGCTTCTAGTAAACCGCAGTTCAATAAAAAATTAGCTTGCTCAGTATAACCAGCAAGCGTGAGGCCTGCCATATCCCCTGCTTCCGCCACCGCAGTAAAGTCAACATGCGCGGTAATATCTTGCAAACCAATGTGAGCAAACGGATCAGGATGTGCACGATGTCGATGATGACACATCAAGGTACCCATGCTGCGATCAGGGTGATAATAACTACGCCGCGGAAAACCATAGTCCACCAACAATAACGCACCTCTCGATAAGTGATCGGCAACGGTAGCAAGCCAGGGTGGCAACAATGGACTGTATTCGGTGATATAGGGCAGCGCCAATTCACGCCAATTCTCAAGGCTGGCTAGCAACGGATGAGTTAAGCTTGGCGTTGACCACTCGGTGACAAAAGCGCCGTCCGCGAGATCGATGTATTGTTCACTAGCGCCATCCGCTGTTAGCGCTAAGCGCTGCACTGGAAACGCATCCAACACTTCATTTGCAATCATAACACCGGTCAACTCAACCTCAGCTAAGCTTTGCAGCCAACGCACTTGCGCTAATTGCTCCGGACAAGCCTGGCTGATGGTTTCGAGCTGAACTTGCCGCAACATCGGACTTGGCTCGATAATATAGTAAATGGCAACACCACTACCGCGTTTAGCTAAAGCCTGCAGTAAACCGACCGCCAGCTTGCCGGTACCGGCGCCAAACTCAAGGATGTTTTGCTCCGGTAACACCGCAAACAATTGCTGACATTGCTCGGCAAGGCAGCGCGCAAACAGTGGCGTTGCTTCTGGCGCTGTAATAAAATCGCCAGCGGCACCAAATTTAACTGCGCCAGCGGTGTAATAGCCGAGACCTGGTTGATACAACGCCATTTGCATAAATTGCTGAAATGGCATCCGACCAGAGGCTAATAATACATCAGTTATCACAGACACTAGCTGCTGACTATGCTTGAGTGCGGCTACATTAGCTGCATTACTTGGATCGGCAACATCGGTTGACATAAGAAAGGATCCCACATGACGACAAAGAGCACAAAAATAGCATTAATCACCGGTGCAGCACAACGGCTAGGTCGCGCCATGGCCGAACGCTTGCACCAAGCCGGTTGGCATATCATCATCCACTACCATCAATCAGCTGAAGCAGCTGAGACTCTGGTTGCGAAAGTAAACCAAGCACGACCTGACTCTGCGCTCTGTCTTACTGCTGACTTAACCGATCATGCAAGCTTAGCAAACTTAGTCAAACAAGCTGCCAGCCACTGGGGTCAGCTTGATCTATTGATCAATAATGCATCTGTGTTCTTTAAGACAGCTGCCACTGATGCCAGCCTCACTGACTGGGACAACTTGATCGATTGCAACTTACGCGCACCTTATTTTCTCACCCAAGCCGCGATCCCGCATCTCAAGCAGTCTGATGCTGGGCAAGTCATCAATATTACTGATATTCACGGTTCACGCCCATTGCGCGATTACAGTATTTACTCGATCAGCAAAGCCGGCTTAGTGATGATGACACGCGCACTCGCGCGTGAGCTTGGCCCCGAGATCCGCGTCAATGCCATTGCACCCGGCGCACTGATGTGGCCAGAGGGTGACAATGCGCTCTCCAGTGCGGAACAACAAGCGCTGCTACGCAAAATACCACTTGGCCGTAGTGGTAGCGCTGATGACATTGCAGCAGCAGTCTTATCTTTAACTGAGCAGCATTATTTGAATGGTACCACGCTAACGCTGGATGGTGGTCGAAGCTGTTACTAACAAGGCTGATGATCGGCCAGCCGCGCTGCTGGATAGCGACACAAAATCACGCCTAAGTGACAATCTTGCGACCAAAACGACAAACGCTAGCAATCAACTGACTCGCCGCGATAAAAAATGCCAGTCAGCCTATTTAGTAGACAAAAAGCATGCTAAAGTTGTGCAGATTCTAACAAAGATAAGGCTTTGTTAAGTTTTTTTTGATATGATAGCAAGCTATTTAGTTTAACAAGCACTTTGCAAGTGCGAGTGCATATAGGGGTTACTCATGCCAACGGCAACATCAACACCGCCAGTGAGTTGGGGTCACGACAGCATTGTTGCTGCGTTGACGATCGCCTGCATTCCCTATCCACCTGAGGAAGCGGTCAAAGTTGCCGATGATTACACGACACGAGGGTTGCATGGCTCAGCGGCAAGCTTGTATGGTAATGCAGCACAAGCGTACGCTCAGCAAGCAAATCCGGCAGAGCGCAAAGAGTCAGCTGTGATCACCATCTTACTGTTTATCCCGCGCTTGCTACGGCGTCTAATGATCTGGCTCATGTTCGGATCAGCGACAAACGCTAGTGACCCTATCCAGCCTGCCGAAGCAAGAGACGAAGCGCGACTAAAACAGTTAACCGCTCTGCTGCAACAAGCTGACGTTTGCCTCCAGCACCGACAGGCACAAAGAGCTCGACAGTTATTGCGTGAATTCCAAAGCGTGCTGCCAAACAATTTTGCCAACAAGCAACATTTGCTCGACGCTTTGCTACCGTCTTTGCAGCAGCTACACCAAGCGGAGCAAACAATAGGGCAAGCCGTACAGACTGCCTTGACACAGCTACTACGGGTAACCTCTGATAGTGCTGATGGCGAGTCTACCCAAGCAGTGATCCAACAACAACTTCGTCGCAGTGCATCAGACCCAACAACGGCTGCACTACAATATTTTAATACTATTTTTATCGATGCTGGTACCACACAGCAATCAGCGCCAACAACAAACCGGGCTAGTCGGCAGCCAGTTGCTTCGGTAACGCCTGCTGAAGCAATCGAGCAACTCGCAAGGCGGCCTCAGGCAACCGATTCAGCGAGTAATCAGTTACTAACAGCCTTGGGGCAAGCAAGTTGCACAGCGTTAGCTGCTTTCTTTCAGCGAGCTGATGCTAATTTTATTCATCATTGTGCTGAAGTGAATTACCCAGCAACGATTCATAATCTTGCCGTTAGCTCAGCCGAAGTCGCACAAGCGGTTATTGGCAACCAAGTCTTGACCACATACCTATGGCAAACCAGCGATGGGCGAGGCTTGTTTTTAGCGCTCAATTTATACCTTCGTGCAGATTCTGAAGCAGCGCAACCAAGAACTAGCGTGATCACGGCAGTCAGAGGATTAACGATCGATCCAGCTCGTGTGCACACCGCACTGCAGCAGATGACTGCTAGCTATCAAGCTGCAATCGTGAGGCTAAAGGAGAAACCAGATGCAAGGATTTTTTACGTCTTCTTATTACAAGCTGAAGCAACTTATATCACTAGTCGCTACCCAAGCGATCAAACTTTGAAGACGCTGATCGAAAACTTTAGCCAGCAACAGCGACTTCAACCACTAACATCAGAAGTGACGATTGATCCTGAATTTGCTGCAGAGGATCAAGGACTAAGCGTGGGCATGCGGCAACCGCTACGGGCTAAAGAGATCACGTTAACTCCAGAACAAAGAGCAAGCTTAACCGCACGGCAAAACCAGCTGCAGCAACAGGTCACTCATCCACTTCAACTAATATCGAGCTTGCAAGAACTTGGATTCAGAACATCGGCTGAGCAAGCTTATGCGCTACATCAGCTTGCCAACAATGCTACAAACAAAAGACAAATCGTACGCCAAATCACTACACAAGTTGAATACATTCAGTGCTTGACAACAAACATATCACCACGCTTGCTCGATGAAATACTCTCGCTTGTTATGAGGGATCCGGTACGCCGGGTGCGTGAACTGTTGCACCAGCAAGGTAGCGACCGGACGGGGCAAGGCGATATTGCTAAGCTAACCGGCACTGATGGTCATCGCATCATAACCGACAACTTTGCACTACAACTGTATATCCATTTGAAATCAACTCAGCTAAAGCAAGAACATGTTATTGATGCAACCCTAACTACTCCCCGTGGTCGTGTATTCACAATAAAAGACTTGGTTTTTGATGCAGCAGATCTTGTATCTGTGATCGACTATATTCAAGGCTGCGATCATGAACAATTCGAGCTAGAAAATTGCGCAGTCAGAACAGCAACAGGTCAGCTAGTCAGGCTAGATGGTTTAACAGGTGATAAAAACACCCTTACTAAATCACTCACGACTGCACAATGCCAAGCGTTACCTGCCGATATTGAGACACCCGCATTATCACCAACGAGTCTTGCCGCGTTTTTACCGCGCTTGCCACTGCTGTTAGCCGGACGTGATTTATCGCGCACGCCAACTAATTTACGACATATTCGTCAATTGTTAGAGGAGCATCCGGCAGCATGCATCGAACCCGAACACCTCACTCAGTTAGGGATAGCAACATACCCATTGACAACTTGCATGCCGCACGATAAAACGCTTGAAATCAATCAAGCAGAGCAAGCACGGATTGATTTTGCCCATCACATCATTCAGATCCAATTACATCAAAATCCAGCTGAATTTGATGTGAGATGGCTAGCTCTGTTTAGCAAAGCACCGATCGTGCTTGATTATATCGATCTGAGTCAATGCAGTGAAGTGGCATTATCGGCAATTCAAACACACCAACCAACTACGATCTCACTCAATCATTGCAACCTGGACACTAGTGCTGCGCACCTGCTCGCTAGGCTTGCCAACCAAGCGTCCGTCACTGCGCTGAGTATTAGTGGCAATGACTTGTCAGCCGCAGCCGCAAGCCAATCACTTGGAGATATTGCAAATAGTCGCTTGCGTTATCTTGACCTCAGCAACTGTCATTTCAACGCCACGGAAACATCATTAGCCGCGCTTTGCCAGCTTATTAGATCTAATCCAGCACTGCGCGTACTTAATTTAACTGGGAATTCAAATTTAATATCAAGAATCGCCGAGTTCGCGACACAAGTAACTGCATTAAGAAGCGCTGTAGCAACACATACTGCGATTATTGACAAAGCACTCACTCTACCACCCGGTGAGAGTAACACTCGAGCAGGTACCAGATTCGCTCCAAGCGATAGAAGACCAGGACCTTGTACATTCGACCGTTCAGCACAAGGCCGTGAAGGAGAGAGGGACCTGGAACTCGCACTTCGGCTGAGTCTTCAGGGAATGGGCACACACAACATCTACCCCTAGCCCTTTAACTCACCGGGCTCAATGAGCAGGCTGCCTCCAAGACGCTAACAAAATTGCTGTCAAAATTAAGCCGATGGCGACTTGATTGATAGGGGTAAATTGTTCGGCGAAAAACAACCAACCGAAGCCTAAGCCGATTACCGCGACTAAACCACTGACCAAGCTATAAAATACTGGGCCTGCGATAGTGATGAGTTGGAAAAACAGCACATAGCCAATACTCGATAACACGATTTCGAGCATGATCAATCGGTCAACCAAGCTGAGTGGCCAGGTTAACGAATAAAATTGCTGAGCACTGAAGACGACCGGTGTCAGTAGCGCACTTGAAGCAAGCAGCATACCCGCTGATAAACACACATCATCACTCGTCGCCGGACGACAGCGGGCACTGTAGACTGCACAGATTGCGAAACAACAAGGCGTGAGCAAAGCGAGCAATAACCACGGCAGCATCTGCGCGGCAGGGGTTTGCCAATTCGGCAGCGCAAACAGTAGTAAACCCAACACCATCAACAACACCGCAACAAAGCGGCGCCAAATAAAATGCTCCTCACCAAACCCGAGCGCGAGCACATAAGTCAGCACCGGCACCGTGTTCATGACCACCGCTAACAAACCAGCTGGTAGTTGCTCGGCGACGTAATACATATTGCCATTTGGCAGCGCGATGCCGAATAAGCCCATCACCAGATAAAATGTGGCATGCTCGCGCTGCAAACCACCACGCCATACACACAATAAACAAAGAAATAACGCTGGACCTATTGATTGCCAAAACGCATAACCGAGGGCGGGCACGCCATGGGTCACCGCAAAGCGGGCAATGCTGTAACCAGCAGCCCAATCACAAGCGAGCAGTAGCAGCAGGAGTAAAGCAAGCGGGGAGATTTTTTTCATAGTGCTGACGAGTCGTTGAGTAAATAGCCACAAATTATCCTAAAATTAATCATCGCAATCTACTGATAACCGGCCATTAACGCTATAATCTGCCAATTACTTGGCAAAGCAGCACATTTTACTTACACTGCGACAGTTATTCATCCACTTTCTAGCCGGGCTCAATTTGGCAATAAGTAGTGGAGTATATGCTAACAACTAAAGCCTGAACCAGCCGCATCGTCTATGCTTTAGAAAAAAGACAGCGCGAAACTGAACTAACCATGATGAACAGTGATTACATAAATAGCTTATCGATGCACCCGTTTTGGCGCTTCTCGATCAATTTGTATCGGCACAAAGCCGCTGAGCAAGCTTGCCAACAACTCAATAATCGCCATGGCTTAAATATCAATATCATTTTGTTTTGCTGCTGGGCTGCTGTTGAAGGCTACGGTCGACTCGACCGTAGCGATTACCAAAGGGCATTTGCCGCAACCAACCGCTGGCATGAAATGGTCACTCTCGAATTACGCAAGCTACGCAAACTAGTCAAACAGTATGGCAGTGCTGACTTATCACTGTACAATGATGCTTTTGAAGATGAGTTCGCCGCCGAACAAACCGAACAACTGATGCTAGCTGACACCCTGATGCGGCCACCGCTGCAAAAGCGCAACACTCCACAACGCCTCACTGATGCCTTCGCTAACTTGGTCACCTATCTCAAATTGCTGCAAGTTCACCCCGATGACACTGACTATGCAGCAATTTATAGCTTACTCGGGTTTATCTTTGCCGACATTGAGCGTGGCCGAATGATTAAACTTTGTGTGCCCTATATCAAGCCTTGTGCAGATACCCAACACACCATCCCACTCGACGGTTTTACCTCGCCTTAAATTTCACGCTTAGGCGAACAACTGGTACTATTAATCAAAGCAACAGGGTAGAGAGTAATCCATTTGAACCGATCATTGCGACAATACCTGCAGTCAACATACTTATTGAGCTTACTGGCAATCATTATCACTATGCTAGCCACCACAGTGTTGTGGCTAACCCGCGCTACACCCAGCACCGCAGCCAACCCAGAAAAAAGCTGGCCGGTACACGCAATCACAGCCAGCGCGCAAACCAATCATGTTGTCTTACACTTAATTGGCATCATCGAATCACCCAATATCAGCCAGCTAGCGGCAGCCACTGCTGCAGAGATTACTCAGGTTGAGGTACGTGAAGGCGATCAAGTGCAACAAGACCAAGTACTGATTCGCTTGGTTGATACTACTGAGCAACTGGCATTAAAAAAAGCCCAAGCTAGCTTGACAAGCATGCTGGCAAAAAAAGCCAATGAAGAAAAACGCTTTACCGCCGATCAGCAATCACTCAAACATGAAAAAGATTTGCTAACGCTGCAACAGAGCGCATTAGAACGGCAAAGCCAACTTGCGCAACGCAACGTGGCGAGCAAAGCACAATACGATGAAGCTAAAAAATTATTAAGTGAGCAGCGCCTTAGAATTACCGAGCGCGAATATAGCATCAACTCATACCAGCATCGTATCGCCCAGCTAAATGCTGACATTGAACAAGCGCGCAGCGATGTTGCACTCGCAGAAGATGCAGTCAGTGATACCGTAATCAAAGCACCATTTAGCGGCCGCTTAACTGCCGTTAACGTCGCCAGCGGCGAGCGCGTGCAACCTAATACCACCCTCGTAGAAATTTTTGATAGTCATCGTCCTGAAATTCGCGCACAACTGCCAATGTTACACCTCGCAACTCTACAGCAAGCACTTGTCCATAACCAAACTGTAACCGCAACAGCGACGATTCAGCAGGCAACACTACGACTCAAATTAGTCCGTCTATCAGCACAAATTGCCAATGGCAATGCAGGCCCGGATGCATTTTTTGCTATCACCGGACCAACAAATCATCTCGTGCGTGGCCATGCCCTTAATCTCGCTGTGCGATTGCCAGCAAGAAGTCACACGTTTGCACTGCCACAACAAGCGCTCTACAGTTATGACCACATTTACCGCATCATCAACCATCGCCTTGCGCACACCCCGGTGACCTTACTTGGTCCACAAGCTGGTACGAGCAACACTATCATCGTTGAAAGCAAGCAGTTACACACCGGTAATGTCGTCCTTACCAGCCACCTAAGCAATGCCCGTAACGGCCTAGCAGTGAATATTATCGATGCAGAGCAGTAACCTGATTAGCGTTTTTATGCGCCACAAAGTCGCAGCAAACTTAACGATGCTGTTAATGATCGTCTGCGGGCTGTGGGCACTGACCAAACTGAATATTCAATTCATGCCAAACTTTGAAATCAATGCGGTCAGCATTAATGTAGTCTGGCCAGGTGCCAACGCAGAAGACGTCGAACAAGCAATCACTATCCCGATCGAACAGCAGCTACGCCGTCTTGATTATCTCAAAGAAATGAAATCCAGCTCAACCTCCGGCAACGCCTCAATCAACTTAGAATTCGAAAAATCAGCCAATATCAATGAAATGCTCGAAGTCGTCCGCGACAAAGTCACCCAAGTCAAACAGCTACCAGAAGATTCTGAGCTACCTGTGATCACTCGAGCTATTCCTTATGATGCGATAGCAAAGCTAGTTATCACAGGACCGATGAGCATAGCTGAGCTACGCACATTGGCAAAAAAATTTGAACGCGAATTACTCGATCGCGGCATTTCAAAAATTGAAATCAATGGCTTACCTGAGCTTGAGATGGCGATCGAAGTACCAAGCAGCACACTGACTGAGATCGGCAAATCGCTGATTGAGATCGGCAAGCAAATTGACCAACAAAGTCAAGACATACCGGTTGGAGAAATTTTTCAACAAGCCACTGCACAACAATTACGAAGTATCGAACAAGGCCGTAACATTGATCACTTTAACCAGATCAAACTCACTGATGCCAAACAACAACCGAAACAATTACAAGATATCGCTACTATTCAACTACGCGCTCGTGAGGGCGAACCGCAATTATTTTACCGTGGCAATCCTGCCGTCGAGCTGGTGTTATACCGCACTGAACACGCTAATGCACTCAGCGCAGCAAAGATTTTTCATACCTGGCTTACTGAAGTTAAGCCAAAGTATCAAGAGCAAATTCAATTACTCACTTACGATGAAAGCTGGACCTACATTAAAGATCGAATCAATTTACTAATCAGCAACGGCTTGAGCGGCTTAGCGTTGATCTTAGTCATCTTATTTCTATTTTTAAATTATCGCATTGCTTTTTGGATTGCTGTTGGTATCCCGACCTCATTGTTAGCTGCTATGTTACCACTGTATTTTTTCGGTAGCAGCATCAACATGATCAGCTTGTTCGCGTTAATCATGACACTCGGTATCATTGTCGATGACACGATTGTGATTGGCGAAGAAAGCTTGAGTTTATTACAACAAGGCTTACCGCTAGAACGAGCTGCCGAGGGTAGTGCACTTAATATGTTTGCCCCTATCATGTCTTCTTCACTGACGACGATTGCGGCGTTTCTACCTTTAATGATGATTAGCGGCATCATTGGTAAAATACTGTTTGATATTCCACTTGTAGTGATTTGCGTCATCATTGTTTCGATTATCGAATGCTTCTTAGTCTTACCTGGACATTTATATCACTCCCTCAGCAAACTAGAAAATAATCGCTTCAATCAATTACATGACTTTATCAACACCAAATTCAATCAATTTAAGCAGCACCAGTTTCGACTTTGGCTGACGCAGGCGCTGCAACATCAAACCGCAACACTGACAACCGCGGTTTGCATGCTGGTCTTCTCAATCAACTTACTACTCAGTCATCACGTTGCTTTTACTTTTTTTCCGAGCATTGATGGTGAAGTGATTTATGCCAAAATTAATTTTACCAGTGACACACCAGAACACACTGTCAACGCATTCAGCCAACAAGTTCATGACGCCTTGCTGCGCACAGCAAAACACTATCAACAGCAAAATGGTAAGTTGATCAAGGTTGCATTGCATTATCAAGGCATGCAAACCAATGACCGCGGCATGGCACAAACTAATAAGCGCCAGGCAGAAATTATCGCGGCACTACCAGCTGCTGACCACCGCCTAGTCAGCAATGATGACTTTATCAGGACGTGGCGCGCCAACATCGCCTTGATCCCAGAAGTTGAAAACCTAACCATTAGCACACCGAAATCTGGACCACCCGGTCAAGACATCGATATCGAATTAAGCGGCAATACTGCACCAATTTTAAAACAAGCAGCACTCGCACTAGCGACAAAAGTTGCGAGCTACGCTGGCGTCAACAATGCGCAAGATGATTTACCCTATGGTCAAGAACAATTAATTTTTAAATTAACGCCACAAGGTCACTGGCTTGGTTTAACAACCAGCCAAATCGGCCAACAACTGAAATCAGCCTTTAATGGCTATATCTCGCAACTCTATTATCATGACGAAGATGAAATCGAAGTACGCACCTTATTAGCAGCCAAGGAACGCAACTCAGCGGACATCCTTTCTTATTTGCCGATTATCACAGCAACAGGTAGAGCAGTGCCACTGGCCAACGTTGCTGAGTTCACTACCAAACCCGGGCTTGATATCTTACGCCATACTGATGGCATACTCAGCACACACGTTACCGCTGAAGTCGACAGTAAGGTGAGTAATGGCAATCAAATCTTAGCTGACCTGCAGACAAACTATCTCGACCAACTAGCGCAGCAGTATGGCATCAAATATGCGTTAAAAGGGCGAGCGACCGAACAACTTGAGACCATGAGCGACATGCGCTACGGTCTCGGCCTCGCAGTTGTGTTAATTTACATTATCTTAAGCTGGATTTTTGCTTCCTACAGCTGGCCCTTGCTTATCATGATTTCAATACCATTTGGCTTAGTTGGCGCCATCCTCGGCCATTGGCTTCTTGGCATTGATCTGACAATCTTATCGCTATTCGGCATTTTTGGTTTATCCGGTATTGTCATTAACGATTCAATCATATTGCTTTGTCGATACAAAGAATTACGTCAACAGTACGCATCTACCACTGAGGCAATCATCGAATCAACTTGTCAGCGCCTACGACCAGTCATGTTGACGTCACTGACTACCATTGCTGGCCTAACCCCGCTACTATTTGAAACCTCGTTGCAAGCACAATTTCTGATTCCAATGGCAACCTCAATCGCGTTTGGCTTAGGCTTTGCCACCGTGCTAATTCTGATTGTGATCCCATGCTTGCTAGCTGGCTATGAAACAATACTCGCAATACTAACCGTGAACCGAGGTTATACCGATGAACAAGTTAACACGTAGTTATCAATCACTCAGCGCTGACGTTAAGTTTGTCTGCAAGACACCATTACATCAAGGTCATTTTGCAATGACAGCCTACCAGCTGCAGTTTCGCACATTCGCTGGTGCTTGGAGTCCTACCATCCAGCGTGAACTTGTCGAGGGTTATGAGGTCGCCTGTGGCTTACTGTTCGATCCGAACACTGAGCAAGTAGTGCTGATTGAACAGTTTCGTATCGGCACGTTAGCAGCAGAACACGGGCCTTGGAGTATGGAAATCATCTCCGGTATCATCGATGCCGGTGAAACAGCAGAGCAAGCACTGGTGCGTGAAGCCCGTGAAGAAGCTGGAGTGGACATAAAAAACCAGAGAAAAATCAATGCCTATTGGTGCTCACCAGGGATGTCATCTGAGCGTGTGCACCTATTCATCGCTGAGGTTGATGCGACAAAGGCAGGCGGCATTCATGGCGCAATTGATGAACATGAGGACATCAAAGTCCATGTTGTCGACTATGAGCGAGCACTGACTGCCTTGGCTGTTGGTGAAATTGATAATGCACCCTCAATCATTGCACTACAGTGGTTACAGCTGCATTATGCTGAAATACGTTCGGCTTGGGCCTGAGTATTGACGATTTTCAAACATTCGTGCTAGAGTGGCAAATATATGAGCAAAGAGAACAGCTATACAGCAGAATCCATCGAAGTTTTATCTGGCTTAGATCCGGTTCGACGTCGACCTGGGATGTATACCGACACGTCTCGGCCTAATCACCTGGCCTATGAAGTAATCGACAACAGTGTTGATGAAGCCATTGCTGGTCACGCTAACACCATCACAGTAACCCTCTACAAAGATAACTCACTTGAAGTCATCGATAATGGCCGTGGCATGCCAACCGACATCCACCCTGAAGAAAAAGTCAGTGGTGTCGAGCTGATCCTAACGCGATTGCATGCTGGTGCTAAATTTTCCAACAAAGACTATAACTTTTCTGGTGGTTTGCACGGTGTGGGTGTATCAGTGGTCAATGCACTCAGCAAACAACTCGATGTCGAGATTAAGCGCAATGGCAAACTCCACCGCATGTCGTTTAGCGTTGGCAATGTCGAAAGTAAATTGCGCGCTGTTAGCGCAGTTGGCAAACGCGAAACCGGTACCAGCATCCGGTTTTGGCCTGAACAAACTTACTTCGATAGCAATAAATTTTCTGCTACGCGCTTAAAACACGCATTGGAAGCAAAAGCAGTGTTGTGCCCAGGGCTATGTATCAGATTTTATGACGAAGTGACCGGCACCAGCAAAGAATGGCTGTATGAAAAAGGCATCCATGATTACTTGTGCGAAACGCTTGGTAAAGCGGCTTATTTACCGCAACAACCGTTTCTCGGCAGCATCAGCAACAACACCGAAGCGGCCGACTGGGCCGTAGTTTGGCTGACTGAAGATGCCGATATTATTGCTAAAAGCTATGTCAATCTGATCCCAACTCCGCAAGGTGGCACACATGTCAATGGCTTACGTAGCGGTATTCTCGATGCCTTACGTGAATTTTGTGACTATCGTGATTTACTACCGCGCGGGGTTAAAATTACTGCCGAAGATGTCTGGGAACGCTGCTGCTATATTCTTTCAGTGAAACTACAAGATCCGCAGTTCTCGGGTCAAACCAAAGAACGATTATCATCACGTGATTGCGCAGGATTAGTCAGCGGAATTGCTAAAGATGCTTTTAGTCAGTGGCTCAATCAACATGTAAGGGAAGGCGAAGCGATTGCTGAGCTTGCCATTCAACATGCACAAAAACGTATACGCAATAGCAAAAAAGTCGCGCGCAAGAAAGTTACCAGTGGTCCTGCTTTGCCAGGCAAACTGGCTGATTGTACGCTCACTGATCCGGCACAAACTGAACTCTATCTGGTTGAAGGCGATTCAGCAGGCGGTTCAGCGAAACAAGCGCGTGACAGAGAGTTTCAAGCGGTGATGCCACTGCGCGGTAAAATTTTAAATACTTGGGAAGTTGATTCACAACAAGTACTTTCATCACAAGCGATTCATGATATCGCAATTGCCATTGGCTGCGATCCTAATACTGGCAATATCAATGGATTACGTTACGGTAAAATCTGCATTCTGGCTGATGCAGATTCTGATGGCTTACACATTGCGACCTTACTCTGCGCGCTATTCTTGAAACATTTTCAGCAGCTGGTTATAGCAGGACATATCTTTGTTGCAATGCCGCCACTGTATCGGATCGATGTTGGTAAAGAAGTCTATTACGCGCTTGATGAATCTGAAAAACAAAGTGTGCTTGATAAGCTTGCCGTAAATAAAAAAACAGCAAACATCAATATTCAACGCTTTAAAGGTCTTGGTGAAATGAACCCAAAACAGCTACGAGAAACCACTATGGCTATCGACACCAGGCGGCTTGTCCAGCTGACAATTGGTGGTGACAAGCAGGCCAATGCATTACTTGATATGTTGTTAGCAAAAAAGCGTTCTGGCGATCGTAAGCAGTGGCTTGAAGATAAAGGTAACTTGGCAACAATTTAATATATTTACAGCGTTAGGGATTCGATACGAGATAAACCATGAGTAAAACTATTACCGTGATTAGCCCAGAAGGCGTCGAACAACAACCACTGCATCTATTTACTGAAAAAGCTTATCTTGATTATTCAATGTATGTGATTTTGGATCGCGCGCTACCAAATATCGCTGATGGTTTAAAGCCAGTACAACGCCGAATTATCTACGCAATGTCTGAGCTTGGGCTCAAATCAACAGCAAAATACAAAAAATCCGCTCGTACCGTTGGTGATGTATTAGGTAAATTTCACCCTCACGGCGACAGCGCCTGCTATGAAGCAATGGTATTGATGGCACAGTCTTTTTCTTACCGCTACCCGCTGGTTGACGGTCAAGGCAACTGGGGTTCAATCGATGATCCGAAATCATTCGCTGCAATGCGCTATACCGAAGCGCGCTTATCAGCTTTTACTCAACTATTACTGACAGAGCTTACTGATGGCACGGTCGATTGGGGACAAAATTTTGATGGCACCTTAGCAGAACCACTATTGTTGCCTGCCCGTGTGCCGCATGTATTGCTGAATGGTAGTACTGGCATCGCTGTTGGCATGGCAACAGATATCCCACCACACAACTTAACTGAGGTCGTCAATGCCTGTATTCAGCTGCTCGAAAAGCCTGACTCAAACTTAAAAGATATTTTAAAACACATAAAAGGCCCAGATTATCCAACTCGAGCTGAAATCATTACACCGCGTAAAGATATCTCTGATCTTTATCGCAAAGGCACTGGTAGTATCCGCATGCGGGCAACCTATGAAAAAGAGCAGGCTGATATTATCATTACTGCACTACCACACCAAACCTCTGGGGCCAAAGTATTGGAGCAAATTGCTAATCAAATGCAAGCTAAGAAATTGCCGATGGTTGCAGACTTACGCGACGAATCAGACCACGAAAATCCAACTCGGCTCGTGATTGTACCACGCTCAAACCGGATTGATACCGATGCTTTGATGACGCACTTGTTTGCTACCACCGATCTTGAAAAAAGTTATCGCGTCAATCTCAATATGATTGGCAGCAATGGTAAACCACAAGTTAAAGATTTACTCACCATACTATCAGAGTGGTTAGAACACCGTAAGCAAACAGTAACGCGCCGTCTACAGTATCGGCTTGATAGAATTTTACAGCGCCTGCATATCTTAGATGGCTTGATGATCGCCTATCTCAATATTGATGAAGTGATCAAAATCATTCGTGAACAAGATAACCCAAAAGCAGTACTGATTAGTAAATTCAAACTCAGTGAAGAGCAAGCCGATGCAATTTTAAATTTACGCTTGCGCCACTTAGCTAAACTTGAAGAAGTTAAAATCAAGGCAGAACAAGACGAGCTCAGCAAAGAGCGTGCTCAACTTGAGGCTACACTCAAATCAAAACAACGCTTGAATACACTAATAAAACAAGAATTAACCGAGGATGCCGAGCGCTTCGGTGACAAGCGTTTATCACCAATCGTAAAGCGAGAAGAGGCGCAAGCGCTAAGCGAAGCCGATGTTTTACCAAGTGAGGCGGTGACAGCAGTACTTTCAAGTAAAGGCTGGATACGCTCTGCCAAGGGTCACGAGCTGGAACCTGAAAAGCTGAGCTATAAGTCTGGCGATAGCTTTTTAACTGCAAGCAAAGGCCGTAGCAATAATAGTGTTATCTTACTCGACTCAACCGGTCGATCCTATACTATTCCTGCTCATACATTACCATCAGCACGCGGCCAGGGCGATCCGATCACCAGCTTTGTCAATCCGCCACCAGGCGCAAGCTTTGTCGATGCATTTTTTGCAGATCCTGAAGATAAATTACTAATGGCTTCTGATGCAGGCTACGGATTTATTACTAATGCGCAGGAGCTAATCACGCGCAACAAAGCAGGCAAAGCTACGCTTAAATGTCCAACTGGTAGTTTTGCACTCGCAACACATAAGATTAATAATATAAAAACTAACTTAATCGCTACTCTAACCAATGAAGGTCGATTATTAATTTTTCCTTGCCGAGATTTACCTGAGCTTGCAAAAGGCAAAGGTAATAAAATTATTCAAATACCGGGTAAACAGGTCGAGGAGCGCAAAGAATTTGTTATCGGCGTAGCCATACTTGAAAAAAGCAGTAGCTTAATGATACAAGCAGGGCAACGCAGCCTAGTGATTAAAGCAAAGGACTTAACCCACTATCACGGTGAACGCGGCTTACGCGGCAATAAGTTACCAAGAGGCTATCAGCGTGCGACGCGTATTGAAGTAGCGGAGTAAGTACTGATGGTGTCAAAAACTATCGGCGGGATTCTTCTCCTTGTTGGCACCTCAATTGGCGGTGCGATTCTAGTGCTACCACTTGCAACTGCTAGTGCCGGTTTTACCAATGCAAGCCTGCTATTTATAGCCGCTTGGCTACTGATGACATATTGTAGTTTTCTTTTACTCGAAGCAAACCTATGGCTACCCGCTGGTACTAACCTTGGCAACATGGTGAAAGTCACTTTAGGTAAACCAGGTGTTGTTATCACCTGGGTATTCTATCTCTTCTTACTCTATACTTTGTTATGCGCTTATATTTCAGCCGGAGCAGATGTGTTTGGCGGCTTACTTGCCGCACACATGCATGCGTTACCACATTATTTATCAGCCAGCTTATTTACGTTAATCATTGGCTTAGTTGTGTTCACGGGCATTCGCAATGTTGACTGGCTTAACCGCTTACTGATGTTCACAAAGCTTGGCATATTGATCGTGTTAATTAGCTTACTGTTCCCACATGTTAACAGTAAAGCACTCACGCTTGGTAACCCTCTGGCCGCACTATCTTCTATTACAGTTATCATCACTTCATTTAGCTTTGCTGTTATTATTCCTAGCTTACGCTTATATCTTGACAGTGATATAAATTCACTGCGCCGCTCTATTTTAATTGGCTCTATCATTCCGCTTATCTGCTATCTATTATGGGAAGCAGTGATCATTGGCGTGATACCGAGTACAGGCGATCATGGCCTAATTGCCATTAGCCATTCACATACCCCAACTTCAAATCTATTAGCAAGTATTCGAGATTTATTAAAAAACCGACAAACCATCATATTTGCCGAAATTTTTGCCTCACTATCCGTTGTCACTTCATTTCTTGGCGTCTCATTGAGCCTATCCGATTTCATTACCGATGGTCTGTGTGTAAAACGAAACTTACTCGGCAGCTTGTTTGTCTTTAGCTTAACTTACGGCCCACCATTTTTTATCACTTTGCTTGCACCGAACTTATTTGTCATTAGTATCAACTACGCTGGCTTGTGCTGCATCGTATTACACATCTTTCTTCCTATCGCTATCGTTTGGCAAGGACGCTATCGATCAAAGCTTGCCTACAATGCCAGCTACCGCACACTAGGTGGCAAAGGCATTTTAGCTATCTGCTTTCTATTAGGGTTAGCTACTATGATCATTGACATTTACCTATTACTTAACTAACTGATACCAAGATCAACTGGCCTGGGAGTCAGACATGCCACATCACCACCATGATCATCACGACTGCAATCCAGGTCAATATCCAAACTGGGCATTTGCCTCAGCAACGGTAATCAACTTAGTATTCACATTAACTGAGGTAGTTTACGCGGTTGTCGCTAATTCAATGAGCCTACTAGCAGATGCAGGCCATAATTTTGGCGACACAATAGGCCTGGCTATTGCCTGGTGGGCAAACTGGTTGCTGAGCAAGCCTAGCAACGAACGCTTCAGTTACGGTTACAAACGTACAACTATTTTAGCAGCACTAGTCAATGCACTGTTGTTAGTCGCAACAACTTTAATTATCGCTTTTGAAACATCATGGAAACTGATTCAGACACAACCCATTGATGAGTTGACTGTCATGATTTTGGCAAGCATAGGTATCGTTGTTAACGGCAGTACTGCTATGCTCTTCATCAATAATAAAAACCACGACTTAAATGCGCATGGCGCCTTCCTACATCTAGCTGCAGATACATTGATCTCGATTGGCGTCGTCATCACAGCAATTATTATTTACTATAGCCGGTGGTATATTCTCGACCCTATCGTTAGCTTCATTATCGTTATCATAATTTTTACCAGCACCTGGGACTTGCTGCAAGAATCAACTAAGCTATTACTTGATGCAGTACCAAAGCAAATCAAACAAGCTGATGTTGCAGCTTATCTCAACGCATTACCTGGCGTTACGAGTCTACATGATCTACACATTTGGGGACTTAGTACAAGGGAGGTAGCATTGACAGTTCATCTAACCATGCCAGTACAATCACTCTCAAATCAAATTTATCGAACAATAAAAAATGATCTCAAACGACAATTCAACATTAATCACCCAACGATTCAAATTGAAATTGGTGATTCATGCCAAGCTGATTGCCAACAACAAATTAATGAAGTAAAAAATTAATGTTGGACTGACTCATATGATAGCCTAAGCCATGGAAAGATAATTCCAGCAATGAAGATAATCAGCAACCATTCTGGCAAACTTTTATCGAATAGCACCCACTGCACCTCATTGCACTCACCCATACCGTCAAATAAAAACTGTACTAATTTTTGATAAGGTAAGTGATGTAGCATGTAATAGAGATCAGGCGCACAGATTTTTGGCATTTGCTCGGGTGGTAGATTTTGTAGATAGAGATGACGCCATGCAACTAAAGCACCAAAACCAGATAGCATTGTGCCGATAACATTGTAGGCAAGAATCGCTTTACCTTTTTCTGGGTTGTGTAGATAAGCAGATAAGTAGAGAAATAACAACAATACCACCACTATGCGTTGAATGACGCACAGTGGACATGGCTTCAAGCCTTGAGAAAACTGTAAGTAAGCAGAAAATAGAAAGAGCCCTAAATATAACAACCATTCAATTAAATAAATTTTTCGCTGCCTAGGACGTTTAATTTTCATTGTAGCTAAGCCTAGAAATCAAACACATACAACAGGTTAAAGGAAAATAAGTTGTTACGCAGATATTCCGACAATTGATCCCACTCGGCACGAAAACCAAAGGTTGGAGTTAATAAATAATTAACACCTAAACCGTAAATTACACCACTTTCTGTGTCGGGTGCTTTGCTAGCGTTGAAGCTCATGCCAGAAACATCTGAGTTAGCATCATCTAAATCAAAGTAGCCACGATAAAGACCACCCTTTACAATTACCGACACTTGTTCTTGCACTGGGAGTACCCCAACAGCCTGCGCAAACAACACACGTCCTTTTACCTCACCAGTATTAGTCGTGCTGCTACCATGATACTTAACATTGCTGATGTGAATATGACCACCCTCAATAGCAAAATTAGGGTTATAGCGGAAACCAGCAAATAAATTTATAACGCTTGAGGTACTGTCAACCGTGTATGCCGTGGTTGAAGTATCATAAATACTCATGTCAGATGCTTCATTCGAGCCAGCACCAGCACCCACATACCAGCCTGAATCAAGCCCTGCATAAGTTGGTAATGACAGGCAGACACTGAAAGTAAGAAGAAATAATTTGAATAATTGCCGCATGATGAACCCCGCTTCATGAATCTAATTTGGATAACAACCAAGCTTACAAAAAAATTGATACTAGCAGGGCTACCGTATCGGTACAAGCTGCAACAGGATAGAACTAAGCACAGCAACTTTAATTGGGCAGCTATTCTACAAGTTCTGCTGCAACCAACTTTCTAAAATTAACTTTGCTGCGATACTATCAATATCCGCTTTCTTTAGACCCTTATAACCTACCTCAGCATAGACGCGTGAACGAGCCTCAACCGAGGTTAGCCGCTCATCCATTTCATAAACGCGTAAACCTGTTTCAGCTCGTAGTCTGTGAATAAATTCCCGTGCTTTCCGAGTCATTGCTTGCTCAGTCCCATCCATGTTGAGCGGCACACCGACGACAATAACACTCGGCTGCCACTCCGCAATGAGACCAGGCAAACGTAAAACGAGCTGATGGTTTGGCACCGCCTGTAAGGGCGTTGCCGTTTTAGTCAAGGCCTGCCCAACTGCGACACCAATGCGCTTGGTACCAAAATCAAAGCAAAGCAAAGTGGATACTGAGAGAGCTGCGTTAGATGAATCAGGCATGACCTGCTTGGTTATGTAAGCTGTTGACGTCAACACCTAATAAAGCCGCTGCAGCTGACCAGCGCTGATCGACTGGCACTGAAAAAATAATATGCGCACTCGCAGGGACATTGAGCCAACAATTATTTGCTATTTCATCTTCAAGCTGACCGGGGCTCCAACCACAGTAACCGAGTGAAACCAAGCAATCCTTTGGACCACAGTCATCAGCAAGCGCTCGCAAAATATCTTTTGAAACCGTGACCGAAATCTCATCACTAGTCGTTAATGTCGATGCCCACTGTTGCTCGGTTGAGTGCAAAACAAAACCACGTTCTTGCTGCACTGGCCCACCCAGATAGACTGCTTGCCGCTCAACTGCAGGAGATGATGCTTGCATATCAAGCCGCTCAAGCATTGTGTTCAAGGTGATCGACATAGGCCGATTAATCACGATGCCCATCGCACCTTGTTCATCGTGCTCGCACAAATAAGTCACAGCATGAAAAAAGTTAGGATCCCGTAAACCGGGCATAGCAACTAGGAATTGGCCTGTGAGAGAGATATCAGCTTTCATAAATTTAGTAACCAAATTAATACATTACAAAGAATTATTATGGTACCACGTGCAAGTGTCAGTAGATAGCGCTTGCCAACCCAAGCAATTGTCTTATTAGTCAACACCTTAAGCACTGCCGGCGCCAGGTGGCACAGCGACCGCTGTCGGATACCCTGCTCGAACCCTATCCGCCGCAGGAAGCTGTGAGCCAAACAGGCCGCTTTGAACAAGCTGCTAGGCTGGTTGGTTACAATGCTGTACTGTTGCGAGCCAGCCGTCATAGCTTCACCTGCTACCCAGATGATAGACTGCAGTCGCGTCTCAGCTGGGCGCTTCTCAACCCATTGCGAACGACGTAGTCGCGCAGCAACCCAGCAACGCAATGACCATTGGCATATGTACTAACTAATCACTGTTATGAATTGAATGATGGCATAGATGAGACAGATAAAACTGTGCCTGTCTGCACACCATTGAGCTGTTCGAGACTGATGTCCCTCGCAGTGGGCTGAAGAGGGATGATAATCTAATTTGATAGCCCAGCTGCCACGCCGCTGATGCAGCTCGCTGGGCTGAAAAAAGAGACGTCACCGCCAGCTCAAAAACGACAACAGGATTGGCCACACTCTATTTAGCCCATTGCGAGGATTTGAGCGTAGCAAGAATGTACGGCAACCCAGCAAATACAATCCCCACGAGCACTTATACCATCAGTCATCACTCA